>DATGXQ010000086.1:0-10506 GCA_035298905.1 Nostocaceae cyanobacterium
GGGAGATGGGGAGATGGGGAGATGGGGAGATGGGGAGAATCTTCTTTTTTCTCCGCGTCCCCGTGTCACCGCGTCTCCGCGTCTTTTTTCTCCGCGTCCCCGTGTCTCTTCCTGCTTGCTTAAAATTCACAAAGACGGCGATCGCTCTGTTGTATATTATGATTATGTTGCAAATAATCACCTATCCAGCTACAACCTTGTACTAGCAAATCATCTAAGTTCAAATTCCAGAGGATGATAGTGTTATCATCACTGGCTGAAGCTAGGGTTTGACCATCAGGGCTAAAGCTGACACTTAGCACCGGGGCGCGATGTCCATTGAGGGTTTTAATTAACTTACCGTCACGACTCCACAATTTGACTGTACTATCCCAACTAGCGGCAGCTAATATTTCCCCATTAGGACTAAAAGTTACTGCATTCACACTGTCGCTATATCCCTTTAACAAAGTCTGTAACAATACCCCATCCCTCCGCCACAGTTTGACTGTATTATCCCAACTGGCAGAAGCTAGTAGTTGGTCGGTGGGGCTAAAACTCACACCTAACACCCAACTTTCATGAGGTGAGAAAGTTTTTAACAACTGACCGTTTCTCCCCCATAATTTCACTGTTTGATCATCACTAGCTGAGGCTAAAACTTGACCATCAGGACTAAAGCTGACATTATTCACCCATCCTTGATGTCCGACTAAGGTTTTGAGTAAATGGCCTTGACGGTTCCATAGTTTTATTGTTCGGTCTTTGCTACCGGAGGCTAAAATTTCACCGTCAGGACTAAAGCTCACACTCATGACACTATCACTATGTCCGCGCAGAGTGTTAATTAAAGTTCCATCCCGTCGCCATAGTTTAAGGGTGCGGTCATAACTTCCAGAAGCTAACATTTGTCCTTGGGGGTCAAAACTGACGCTAGGAACTCGATCTGTATGACCTGTGAGAGTTCTATAAAGGCGAGTTTCTACTTTACCTCTGATATTGTATCGTCGCCAAAGTTTAACTGTGCGATCGCGGCTTCCCGACGCTAACATTGTTCCATCAGAACTCCACGCAACACTTAATACTCTGTCTTGATGTCCCCTTAACACAGGTAAACTTGGTGCATCTAAACTCCACAACTTGATGCTTTTGTCATAACTAGCGGAGGCTAACAACTTCTGCACAGGACTAAAAGCTACACTAGCCACTGCATCGCTATGTCCCCGAAAAGTTTTCAGTAAAATTCCGTTACTACTCCACAGCGTGACAGTGTTATCATCGCTGCCTGAAGCTAATCTTTGACTATCGGCACTAAAACTGAGACTCCAAATTGTACTGCTGTGTTGGGTCAAAGTTTTAAATAAGCGCACATCAAAGCCATCTTTGCTGTCATCCTGTTGCCAACGCCATAGTTTAATAGTTCTATCCCTGCCACCTGTGGCTAAGATTTGTCCATTGGGACTAAAAGCCACTACTGTTACTCCCCTCTGATACCCTTGTAAAGTTTTAACTAAAGTCCCATCTCGCCGCCAAATTTTTACTGTCCTATCATCACTAGCAGAGGCGATAAACTGACCGTTGGGGCTAAATGTCACCCAGTTTACCCAGCCTTGATGTCCCAATAAGGTTTTAACTAAATTACCATTTTTGCCCCAGAGTTTTACAGTTCCATCTTTACTGGCAGTAGCTATTAATTTACCGTCAGGGCTGAAATTGACACTATAAACCCAGTCTGCATGACCAATGAGGGTTTTGAATGGTTGGGTGTAAAATGCTCCTGTAGAGGGGTTTTTGCGCCACAGTTGCACAGTTTTGTCTAAACTGGCAGAAGCTAAAGTTTGACCATCAGGCGACCAAGCTACAGTCGATACAGCATCACTATGACCAGTGAGGGTTTGTAATAGAGTGCCATCAGGCTTCCAGATTTTTACCTGTTCATCTCGACTTCCTGAAGCTAGTAACTTTCCATCAGGACTAAAAGCCACACTCCAAACAATATCTGTATGTCCTTCCAAGCGGTTAATTTCTGTAACTCCATAGACTGCTTGTTGTAAGGCAGTAATTACCCGCATCCGGGTATCTGGTTGGACTCCATCGGCTTGTTTGAGTCTGTGCCAAGCGTGTAGACTTTCTAACAGGGCATCAAATTCTTTATTGGAGGCAAAAAAGGCTTCACTGGCAGCTGCGATCGCGCTAATCTTTAAGTTAGTTTCGCTACGCTCGGCGCGAATAGTTTGGCGGATAGCTGCCCGTTTCTGTGCTTCAGCTTGCCACCATAAAGCACCAATTGTTCCTGCCATCATGGCTAAAGCTATGCCAGCAATTCTGGCTTCTTTCAAGCGTTGTTGTAAAGATAAATTTAACTGTTCTTGACTGAGTTTTTGGGCAAACTCGGCTTTAGTTTTCTCAATTTTGATTTTCTCTAATTCGGCAACTATCCCATAGTTATTTTTCTGGCGGATAGGTTCTACTAAGTAATCATGTACTAATTGGTAGCGATCGGCTAATTCTTCTTTAATTCGCAGTACCAAGCCTGAACCGACTAAAATATCTAAAATTAACTCTCTGGAAGTTTCCAGATTAGCAAAATTTTCTTCCTGGAAATTAGTTAAATTAACTACTAAATCAGCTTTAGTTTTGAGGGGACGAGTACCTTTTTCATCTGTTAATTCAAATAATAATTGCCAGCTTAATTCTTCATTTTCTCCCCCACAATCTTTAATTACTTCCTCTAACCAACGTTCTACTAATTTAGTCGCACCACCACAAATTTTATATTGTTCTAAGGTGGTGATATTCTCGGTTTGTAATTGTGCGCCGACTATTTGTAATTCAATGGGATTTACTTCTTCTAATTCTCCTGCTAAATCATTAACTAATACTTGAATTAAGTCGCTGCTCATTTCATAATGAGAACGCCGAATTAATCCTTGAATAATGTTAATTGTGTCTTGCTTGGAAAAATTACCTAAATAATAGCGAATATCTTTATCTAGAATATTATCGTTAATTACCCCTAAGTTATAATCACTATATTCTTTACTCAGGCGTTCTAGTTCTAACAGATAATGCAGATAATCTTCCCTCAGTGATAAAATAGTTTTGACGAAAGGCAAATTTAAGCATTGACTGAAAAATTTATAAAACTCACTTCTCTGCTCCAAAGAACTACTATTAAAGAAAAATTCTTCAAATTGATCAAAAATTAGAATAACTATATAGCTACGTTCAACTGCTAATTTGATTCCTTCTATTAATTTAGCTGTGTTAATATTTAAGGTTGGTAATATTTCTGGATAGTCTAAAGCTTGCTGTAAATTTCTGCCTACAGATGTCAACCAATCACTATAAACCGAAGTAACAATTGGCAAAGGAATACGTTCACCAATTACTTTTTCCTTTAATGCTGGAACTAAACCAGCTTTGAGAGTAGAACTTTTACCCACACCAGAAGGACCATGAATAATAGTTAATTTATAGTCAGCACGGGTAATTCGTTCAATTAAACGATTAATATCTTGTTGTCTACCAGAGGTAGATATTTCCTGGGCAACTTCTTCGGGAATGACATCAATTTTTTGCTTATCTAAAATGGGATTAATTCTATAACGATATGGTTGTAATTGACTTGCACCAATAAAAGCACGAAATCCATATTGGTGTTCAATTTGAATTTTTTCTTGTTTGAGAGTAAAAGCTTCTGCATAATCATGACGTGCAGAAAAATAGAGCGATCGCAATTCTTCGATAATCTCTAAATAAAGATTTGGTTCATACTGAATTTCACAAACCACCCTTGCCCATTCTAAATTATTAATTGCTTCTTCCCATTCCCCTAACTGGCGTTTTGTCCGTGCTAATAACAGTAAATACCAGCTTTCTTGTTGACGAGAAACTCCTGTTGTACTATCAGCAATAGCTAAAGCTGAACTTACTAATTCATGGGCAAGTATCCAATTAGATTCAGCCATTGCCACTACGGCTAAATAACCATAATCTTGGGCAACTTGAGCAGGTTTACCATAAACTTTATGTAGTTTTAATGCCTGGTTAGCTAAAACCTTTAAATTTTGCCAAGCTTGTAAGCGATATAGCATTTCGCAAGCGGGCAAAATAAATTTAGCCATTAAATTTGGTCTTTTAGCTATGTCTAAAGTTTCTATACATTGCTTAAACCATAGGAGTGCATCTTGACAATATTTATCATTTTGCTTAGGGTGCAAATCTGCCAAGCGGCGATAACACAAGCCTAAATGAAATAAAACTACCGCCTGTTTTAAAAAATAATTATTAACATTTTTAGTTGCTGGTTTCTGTCCTAAAATAAAACTTTTTTGGAAGTGTTCAATAGCCTCATCAAGTTGATCATTTACATATTGATCTCGCCCTAGTACAAATTCTAGACAAGCTTCTAATTGTGGTTCTAAAGCGATATCATACAGGCGTAATAAATCATTTCTAGCTGCTTCAAGCTCATACCGATGTTGTGATTTAGGAGCTAAATTTAAAGTCGCATTAGAGCAAAACTTTTCTGCTCCTGTTGATAATATTTTAGTAAATAAATCTTCCGTTTCTCGTTGGATTAAATTAATTAAATCTGCTGCTTCCATCTCAAATTTAATTGTCGTAGCCGCCCAGCTTTTAAAGTCTGGTGCTAGTCTAGAAAGTAAAGAAGCAACTTCATCTTGTAACCATAATACTAAGGGAAAAGGAAATGTAGCTGAGTAAATATCTCGTGCTTGGTTAATATTAATTAATAAATCCTCTAAATTAGTAACTGTCTCTAACCCAAATACCATTACAGCCCAGGGTAAACAATCTGAAGCTACAGCTGGATTATCTAGAAATAGTTCGGAAATAATGGTGCTATGTAAGGCTGTTGTATGAGGTTGTAGAAAAACTTCTCGCACATAAATATCTTTGCCGATAGAGCGTAAATCTGTCAACATTTCCTGACGTAAGTTTTCATAATTACACCTAACTAAAATTAAAGAAAAATGACCTTTGGCAAGTGCGATCGCTCTCATCAGTCTTTGCAAAGCTAACTGATTATTTTTGGCGATCGCTGTTCTAAGTTGCTGCTTTTTCATAACTAAAAACTAGCTCAAAGGTAAACACACAAAAGGAGAGTAAGCCTTGAGTTAAGAGCAAAAAATTAATCAGGGCTTAAACTCCAATTGATTATAGACCACCAAATCAACAAACTTGGTGGGGGCTTTTACCCTCACTCCGAGAAATGTCTATAAATTTGAGCGAAATTTCCTCTATTATGTAGTTGACAAAATTGCAGGATATGAGATTAATACACGGAAGTAATCAGCGAACAAACCAGTAAGTGGTAAAAGTGAGAAGTGAAAGGGATCATCTTCTCTTTACCTTTACCCTTGTTTATCTCTACACCATCAAACTTAAAACTTAGTTATACCAAATCCTCATTTGAAAACCCACTTTTGCCCTAACGACTGGAAGTCGCGGCACTTTCCGCAAAATCCGCCTACGCGGACTAATTTATAAGGGGGGTAATAAAACAGGATTTGGTATTACAGCAAATTTTTATTGATTACTTTGCCAAGCTAAAACTTTTTCAGTTTCTGCTAATGCTGGACTAATACCAAACCACCGTCCCTGGCGATCCCGGTATTCAAATAAATACATACTCCGCAACAAACTTTGATAGTCAGATTCACCTTTGACGCTTTGTTGTTGTACTACTTCAAACAGTAATTGCCACTGTCTATCATCAATAGCTAACAGCAAATCATCTCGGTAGTCTTTAATCACTGCTTCTAAACATTCATCAGAAAAAGGTGGATCTTGTCGTTGTAAACAACTATAAAGTAAACCTAATAAATTCCGAATATGTCCACCACTAACGCGACAAATCCGATCTAAAGTTTGCGGATGCTCAAATAATTCTGTCACTAATGAGATGCGATTATTTCCAGTAACTTCTGGAAAAGCTCTAGCTAACACTAATTGCCTTAAAAGTGACATGCCTGGTTCATGATCACTCCCATCTCTTTTGCGTACTAATACCATTGGTAAAACTTTGGGAGAAACACCACCACCCAAGCGATTTTTTAGCGTTTCATATTCATTAGAAAAAATTAAAGCTAGGGGAATAGTATAAACCAAATGACATTTGAGGCGACGTAATTGTTCACCTCGATCTATAAATAAATATTCTGGTTGTGTACGTCCAGAAGCGACTGGACGCATATCCACCCGATCTAAGTTATCAACAATTACAACTAATCCCTTTTGTCCACGTTTTTTGAGTTGCTCAATCGCTTTTTCTAGCACTTCCTCGTTAATAGCTTGCAAAATACTATTAGTGCGTGGCTCTAAATATTGCCGTAATTGATTCCGCATTTGGGCGCTATCTTTGGTTTTAGCGGTAATTTTGGCAATTCCTAATGATAGTTCTGCTTCTGCTGTTAACTCAATGGGAGTTTGCAAAAAATCTCCCACTTCTTTAAATAAATTGCTAAAGAAACTTGGTTTGAGTTTAATGCCAATATTCTCTAAACTCACACTGACTTGACGGGCAATACTCAGCAAAATATCGCTGACATCAATATCCGCCATATCTAAATCTTGGCTAGACTCAAAATAAACTACATGAAATCCTGCTAGTTCTAGTTCCGCTTTGAGACGTTGTAGTTCTGTTGATTTACCGCAACCGATATGGCCTGTAAATAATTGGCAAGTAGGCTCATCAGGGGAAATTCGAGTGATAGTACGTTGCAATTCTTCAACTATTTTGCAGCCACGTACTTCAGAAAAATCTATGTAATACTGCCGATCTAGCACATCCCCCATATTGAGGGTATAGCTGGGATTACATGCCTTGTAAAAGCGTGACAAATTGAGTTGCGTTTTCATGTAGATGCAATGTAGATGCGATTATTAGCATTCTTTGATACAAACTAACTCTGCTCAGTATCCAAGTACATGGTTTATGAGGAATTAGCTACATTTTACTCATGAGGAAATTGAGGAAGTGATTACTTCAGCCACACTTGGAAGCAAGCTATACATAGCGTTTTGCTTACCTGTGCTGGGCGTTTAGTCATCGTTTCCTTGCCTCCATCAGTAGCAGAGCAGAGACTTGTTGACCCCTGATAAATTGATTTTATCTGTTTTATGACATCTAATATTGGGCTTTTAACACTTGTTATTGTGGCTTGATAGGCTATAAACACTCTGGTAAATGTAATTTTTTCTAGAAACAGCCACCAGGAAATTTAGCAATTTGTTAGCCTTTGATGTAATAGAACAGACTCCAAGTTTAGTGATTGTGTCATGGTATTGAATATCATTTTGGTGTTAATTTGTCAAGGATATTACAGCCTACACCCAAAAATGATCATTTTCTTTTTAAGATCCTATAGGACTCATACCAATTCACGAAAAGAAAGTAACATAAGTAAACCAGCAAAACCTTGTAAAATCCTACTTTCCTAATTTTGAATTTTGTTGCCGAAGCCTTGCCGAAGGCTATTTTGAATTTTGAATTGGTATCATGTACAGTTAGAGAGCATTGCTAAAACGTGCTTTAGAGCAATGACCATCACTATCTGATTATTATTTGATTACTCTTGCTAGTGAAAAAACTTTTCTCAGTAGAATAACTGAAACCTATTATATTTTATACATTTAATTAACAAAAATTCCCATTTATTCAGGTACTTGCAACAGCAATCCTTTTTGATTTTGAATTTTCAATTGCTTAGTCACTGTTGCCTGTAAATAATAATGACTAGAATAAGTTGATGATACAAGCACACCTGAAAAATTGAACTGACAGCAATAAGAGGTTTGAATGGCTGGCATAGTATCAGTGTCCCGCACAGATTTAGCCCAACGTCGGAAAAAGTTACGTAATCAGCGACGAATCAAAATTCTTCAGACGATTTGGCGCACTTTGGCTATTAGTGGTTTGGCAGGTGGGTTGTTGTGGGTAGCAATCCAGCCGATGTGGGTACTACAAACCCCAGCCCAGATTGTGATGAAATCAGGTAATCAGTTTTTATCAGAGTCAGAAATTAAATCTTTGTTAAGTTTATCTTACCCCCAGTCTTTATGGAAGGTTAAACCTGCGGCGATCGCTCAATCTTTAAAGCAACACCCTACTATTGCTCAAGCCACCGTTAATCGCCGTTTGTTCCCACCAGGGTTAATTGTGGAAATTAAGGAGAGAGTACCGGTAGCAGTAGCACAAACCAGCCAAGAACAAAGGCTCAATAATTGCCTGACTAAATATCTCACCTCTGGTACATCCACTGGGGAGCAATTGCAAAAGTGTTTACAAAATAGTGGTCTAGGCAGCAAACAAGCTTCTGTGGGTTTATTAGATGTTAGTGGAGTTTGGATGCCTTTAGACAAATACATATCACTCAATCCCACCAGTAAATTGCCTAACCTGAAAGTAATTGGCTCTCCAGAACAATACCAATCCTATTGGCCAAAACTTTACCAAGCTGTCAGCCACAGTTCTATTAAAGTTCTAGAAATTGATTGCCAAAATTCTACCAATCTAATTTTGAAAACAGAGATAGGCAAAGTGCATCTTGGTGTTCCTGGTGATCAGCTACCTGAACAAATCAACGTACTGTCAAAAATCCGTCATTTACCAACCAAGGTCAAGCTGAGTCAAATGGAGTACATCGATTTAAAAAATCCAGATGTTCCCATAGTACAAATGAACGATAAAAATCCTCAACCGACTGTTAAACCCCCCGTCAAAAAATCCTAGATTGAGGCAATAAAATGTGAGCGATCGCCAGAAAACACCCAACGGCAACCATTCATCACCTGATTAGATATGTTATTACTTTTCACCTTGCTACCTACCGCAAAAAATTAATATTAAGTTTGAATTAACCAGGCAGGATCAATGAGCAAATGCTGGCAAGTCAAAAAACCTTAACAATCACTCTCTCTAATCAGGGTCTACAAGTGGCTATTAATGAATAGCAAAGGGGCAAAAAACCAAATAAATGCGCTTCATATTATGTTATTTATCAAAGCATCAACTGACACTGCCATCTGTAATGGAGGAATGTGCCTGATTTTAACCTAACAAGATGGATACAGGCGATCGCGCAAGAAGTAGACAACAACAAGTGTTACTTCTAGATTATGGGTGGAAATATTTCCATATCTTATCTTTGTAGAACAGCAAGGTATCTGAGCAACTCTGAGTTTATTAATGCCACTTTTCTCTCAACTGTAGGGTAGAATATTGCTCCAACCAATTGTTTATTCCAACACAACTAACCAAAAAGCTCTGCTGTTCTTGCTCATGTTCAGCTTTGATATTAAGTAACTAGAAGGCAAAGTTTGCATCTTCAGTAATAATAATCGCCAATGGTGAACTCATTTGACTATCCCTTGAAAACAGATAAAACTGTCTATAGAACGTCCTTACAGGCATTTAGGCAAGTGGCGGAAATGTTTATTTGTTTCCAAATTATTACGGAAGATGAATGTACACTTAATAACGTCAAACTTTTGAGAGCGAGTAATCCTTCCAGCAAAAAAAAATCTTGTTGGCAGTGTACTCTTTTGGTAAAAGAATATAAATTATACAAAACCACAGTAGCAATTGTAGTAGCTGACTCTAATAATAATCCTATTAGCTATCAAATACACTGCCTATGGAAATTTTTAGCAATCAGAGGGGGGACAGATTGGCAAGAGCAGAGATATACTGTGCCAAATTGGCAACCTAAAAGCGGACATTATAATGTCATGCTGAAGTTATACAGATCAATTTTTGGTAAATGTAGGTATACTTCTTTAAAATTAGCTGTGCTAAGGGCTGTTTTTCAAGCTAATCTCACGGCAAATAATCACACTGCTAATCCTGTAGGATTGGCGGGAGTGAGTGAAATAAAAAAATGCTATAGATTGTGGCATTGTCAAACTTATAGTTGACTCTTAGGTTAACAACACCAGAAAAAGTCGTTTATCTACCTTGAATCTAAATCCAATGACATTTGATAATAACCAAGGGCTTACCTATAAAAATTCCCAATCAGTGGGACAGCCGGGGTTCTCTTTGGCAGTGAACTCAGCCAATTCCTTTAGTAGCTCTGGGCTGAACTTTGGACAAAATCATGATAGTAAAAAGATGCCAGCTGAAAGTAGCCGCATTGGTGAGATTGTACCTGGAAGAATTGCCAACATCAAAGTAATTGGTGTCGGTGGTGGCGGTGGCAATGCTGTTAACCGCATGATAGAATCTGATGTTGCGGGAGTTGAGTTTTGGTCAATTAACACCGATGCCCAGGCCCTAACCTTGGCAGGCGCTCCCAGTCGTTTACAAATTGGCCAAAAGTTGACTAGGGGATTAGGTGCTGGGGGTAATCCGGCGATCGGTCAAAAAGCAGCAGAAGAATCTCGTGATGAAATTGCCACTGCCTTGGAAGGTGCAGACCTAGTATTTATCACTGCGGGGATGGGAGGTGGTACTGGCACAGGAGCAGCCCCAATTGTGGCAGAAGTAGCCAAGGAAATGGG
>DATGXQ010000087.1:0-8278 GCA_035298905.1 Nostocaceae cyanobacterium
AGGGGTCAGACTGTGTTAAATTTGTGGTTCGGAATGACCATTTGACAAATTTATCTTCTAGTACATTTTCTTCTAAAAGTTTTCTAGGAATTAGAGCAGAGAGTTTTGTATCATCTAGCAAAAGTTGAGTTTGACGATCAATGCGTTTAGCCGTATTATTTATCACAGTGAAAATATTGCGAGTTGCTTTTATAACTTCATCTCGTATAGATATATTTTCCCTAGAGTGTCCAACTCTGCCTAAGTTTTCAAAAACTAAATAAACGACTGGAATATCAAAAGAATCATTACAAGAACAATTTTCGTCTTTCTCTTGCTGAGAAAGAGATTGTTTGCCAACACGTATATTCCAATATTTTTTTAGTGATAACAAACGATGTTGTCCATCAATAACTATTCGAGAGACATTTTTATATAATTTTAAGTTCACCCATTTCTCCAAAGGTTTCCCTTTACTCATCACTAGTTCATAATCCCAAAACTCTTTCTGTTCATCTGAATTAGGTAGAAGAACAATAACAAGAGCATTAAAAAACCTTATGCCACTTTTTGCTAAATATGTAAATAATTCCGTTTCTGCTCTTTTCTCATCTAATTTACGTTGCACTCTTTCCGAAAATCCCCACTTGCCTTGAATATCGCCTGCAAATCTAATGTTTTCGACTGCATCAATATGATCAAGTGTAGTCAGGAAGTAGCGTACTTCACCAAAAGTACCTGTAATAGCTTTATATTCAATAATTTCTGGTGATTGATCATCTATTTCCATTATTAACTCCTTTGCGTATTAAATCTAGGTTGACAAAGTTGGATTAATAAGCTTTCAAGCTCCCTGGCAAGTTTTACATCACAAGGAAAGCATATAAATAGAAACTCATCTTGTGGTCTTGAATTTCCATATCTTCCAAAAAAACCTGTATCACTTTCTAGATGTTGTTTAAATCTTGTTTGTAAACTAGAAGCATAACCAATATAATCTGGGCACTGAAAAATACTGCAAGTTAAAAGTAATCTTCGGAGATTACGTCTATCTTTTGGTAAAGATATATCTTGAATAAAAGTGTGAATATTATCTGATAATGTAACTGGCTCACCACAGGTATCTATGATAAATTTTTGACGTGAGTTTTCTTCTATGAATTTTGTTTTAAATACAGTTCTACTCATACGATAGTTTATATCGTTAAGCAAGTTATTTTCTGCAAAATCAAATGCATGATAAAAAGCGTATATACCTGGTTTATTGGGAATGTCATAAAATGCTGACATAGTGGCTGTAGCTACTATGAAATTATGAAAAAAATCATCGTGTATTGTTTCTTCTATTGCCATAGAATTTATTTTCCGCTAAATCTATTTATATTTTTTCTATAAAAGTACGTAAATCAAATTCTAAATCATCATGCTTATCCTGAATTTTATTATGCTTCAAAATTAATAGTAGTCTGTCTAAATAATCTACTGCCCCACGAATTTCATTTTGCAATATCTCAAGTCCACCATTAGCATACTCCTCGAAGATATTAATACGTTGATCATCATAATTTTCTTCATTAGACGACAGAATATTAATATCCTTACTTTCGATCATTGCTATTATTTTTATGAGAGTATCATATCCTTTAGTAACAAAATGTTCTTGTGGTATTGGGTCGGGATCTCTTTTTGAAATATCGCCTAGAGCAATTCGCTTTTTATGCTTTGCTCCCATAGCTGCACTGAATACGAGTACATCAACATAAGTTTGAAACGGGCCAGTTGTATCTTTAGATGCTACAAGCGATTTTACTAACTCAGCTTTATCTTTAGCAATTCTGATTCTGTTTGCAGCCATTGTTGTAAATAAATACGGTGTTGCTATTTTAACAGAAAACGAGGAATGATCCTATTTCCTTAGATTTATTTTATACTTATTGAAGAACTATCGCCTGTTATCTCAGCTTTATCTTATACTTATTGAGAAGCGATCGCCTGTTATCTCAGATTTATTTTATACTTATTGAGGAGCGATCGCCTGTGACCTTAGATTTATTTTCTACTTATTGAGGAACAATCGCCTGTTACCTATATCTTATGCGAATTGGAGAGCGATCGCCCTTTTCCTAGCACTATATTTTATACTAACTTCACTTACCTATTTTACTTATAAACTACACAGCCGTACATAAAAACATCTTCAGGATTTATAGATGACGGTGCTGGTAAATCTGGTTCCCAGTCTGCTACAGGTACAATCCCAGGATTTATTAATTTCCAACGTCCTAGTAGTGGTTTAATATTTGTAGGATTTCGCATATATAAATGTGCGTTAAAAGAGTCCATTAATTCCAATAATTGAGGGTAATTTACCCCTGCTTCACCATCAAAATCTAATGCTAGAAAACTTCCTACAGGACACCAATCATAGAGTTGATCTAATACAGTGGCTAAAACTTCGTCAGGAATAAAAGCCGAAACACCGACAAAAACTAAACCCAAACGTTTGAATGAACCTAAAGTCTGTGTAACTATTGATTGGTCGAGAGTATCTAAATTTGTAGCGTCACAAAAACTGTAATTAACATGAGGATTATCAGCTAAAATTTTCTGACCTAACTCAATATTAGTTTGGTCTATATCAGTATATAGTACTTTAGCTTGCGGTACAGCTTCATGAACATTACCGCAGGTGGGTAAACCAGACCCAAAAACAATAAATTGGTCGATTCCTTGAGATGCAATGTAACGAGATGCACGACCAATATAATTTCTTAGCGTTTGAAAAACTTCTGGAAAATAAGGATAAATATCTGTAAAAACCTTGGATGCTTCTACATCTACAGGAAAGTGATGATTTCCCCCTAGCCAATAATCAAGCATTCTAGCTGTATTGGGAATTGTTGGATTTTCCATTGTTGTAATATTTTATAACTAATTAGTAAAGTTTCTATGATGTAACTATGATATAGTATCGCAGTAATGATTTTTGAATTTTATACAATATTTTACATATATCCTACTTATTTTTACTGTTTTTTAACTTAATTTATTTATATCGACCAACTGCACATCTTCATAAATCAGAGAAATGGGAAAGCGAAAATCAACACTTGTTAAATGTACTTCTTCCCCTTCAATATAAGGATGTAGTTCCCATAACCCCCGGTCGTTTAATCGAAAACAATCTAAACCGATTTTTTCGGCATCTATTAAAATGTATTCTTGTAAAGTGGTAATTTGGCGATAATTTTGAAACTTTTTCCCTCGGTCATAGGCTTCTGTACTGGGTGATAGCACTTCCACAATTAAACAAGGATATTGTATAAATTTAATTGCATTTCTATCTCTCTCATCACAACTAACCATTACATCTGGATAATGAAATGGCCCGTTTTCTGATACACCTACTTTTGCATCCGCCATAAAAGCACGACATGAACCACCACGCAAATGATTCCTTAATCCGGATGCTAAATTTAAAGCAATGGTAGTGTGGGGAATAGTCCCCCCAGTCATAGCGAATACTTCACCATCGATATATTCATGTTTAATTTCTTGCTTTTCTTCCCAATCTAAGTATTCTTGGGGAGTTAGATAATGATAATCTGGACTAGCAACCATAACTGACTCACTTGAGAACAACTAAATTAATTCTAACAAATCCATGAGGAAACCCAACAAAAGTTACTGGGTGATATTGGGTTTAGTTCCTCAACTCAATCTACTATCTTTCCCGTTCAACTTCCATAATTTCTGTATATTCAAACTCGTTGGGACTTTGACGAACTAAGGGATATTTTTCACCACCTAAATTGATATAGTCTTGTTCACAATCTGGTTTAGAAGAGTAGTAAATTAAAACGTATTCTTTACCAATGCGTTTGGTGATTTCTTCCTCTACTTCTCCTCTCCATTGGGTTTTGGTGACTAATACTACTAATTGATTGGCTAGTTGAGGAATGGTTTTAGCAATGTGACGACGAGAAACTTCGTCTAAACTACCAAAAGGTGAGTCCATGACTATGGGAAAAGTGCTACTATCAGGAACCATCATCATTTTGCGTTTTTCGCTCCATTCCCTGACTTTATCGATAATACTAGCAATAAAAGATAAACTGAGTATTTGATTTTCTCCCGTGGAAGCTGCGACTGGTGCTTCTATACCGGCGGTGTTTTCTATTAAAGTTAGTTCATATTTTTCGCTAATTTTAGGAATGTAAGGAGTAAAGGAAATTTCGGCGAAAATTTCTTGTACTCGCTTCTCTAGTTGGAGGCGAAATTGTTTCTCTTGACGGTTTCTGACTTCTGTTAATCTATCAATAGCATCTTGGCTGGCATTTATTCGCTTTTGGGTTATAATTTGCTTTTCTTCATTGAGTTTTTGTTTAGAAATTTGTTTGAATAAACTGTCAATTTCTGTTTGGATGTGAGATATTCGTTGTTGGTTTGCACCTTGTTCGCGGTTGAGTTCATCGATTTTTGCTTCTATTTCATCTAAACGTTTTTGTAAACTGCTAATTTCCTCATTTGGGTCTTTGCGTAATAATTCTTGAATGCTATCTAGTTCGGCTTCAAGTTGAGAAATTCTTTGCCTTAATTGATTAATTCTTGCTTGTTCTCTGTCTACTTCTTCCCAAAATGCTGCTGCTTGTTTGTCAATTTCATCAACTTGAGCGCTCATGCGGAAGGCGGTTTCTTGAACTGTGGAAGAACCTGTTTTATCTAACCAAGTTTTGACATGTTCATGTGCATGATTACCCTCGTGTAAATCTGCACCACAAATACAGCGTCCAGATTTTAATAACTCATTGACAAATTCTTTAGAAATTCCTGATGTTAGTTCACCTCGCTGTTTTAAGTCGGTGATGATGTCTCGAAATTTATTGGTAGTTTCGGAAAGTAAAACTGTATAACCTCGTGCGGAAATGATTTTTTTTAATGCTTCCCGTGTTTTGCGTAATTCTTCCCTACTCTCTTGTTTTTGGGTTTCTAATTTTTGTCTTCTTTCTTCCCGTTCTTTGGCTGCGCTGAGTTCTTGGAGACGTTTGCTGGTTTCTTTTTTAAAGGTTTGCTGATATTCTAATTCTCGTTTAATTTCTGTTTGTCGCTGGTTAAAGTTTTCGATTTCTTGTTCTAGTTTTTGTTGCTGTTGTAAAAGTTCTTTGGTTTCAGCGTTACCAATAGTTTTTAGTTCAGCTTCTAAAGTTTTTTTGGCTTCTGTTAAATGTGTGATAGCACGGTTAATCACCTCAATACCTAAAAATGTTTTGGTGGCTTCGGCTATTTCGGCTTTTTTATCGGAACGGACTATTTCTTCTATGCGTTCACCGTCAAAGAAGAAATATTGATGTAAACTAGCTGGTAAGATTTGGTTAATAATATCTTCTGCTTGTTGCATGGGAAAGTACCATTTTCCATCATCCCCTGCTACTTGTATAGCTAGTTGAGTTTTCCCTGCTTCTAAATCGTAGTCGTTTTTGTAAACTCGACAGGAACGTTTTGCGCGGTAGCGACTGTTGTCGTGTTCCCAACCCACCTCAACCCAACATTCTACAGGTTGTCCTTTTTGGGCTTCGGCGATCGCTCTTTTATTTACTAACTGTTCGGCTGAGGCAAAAGCAGCACTAAATTTTTCATATAACACCCAAGTGAAGGCATTCAATAAACTGGTTTTTCCCGCTCCATTATTACCATGAATTAAGGTCGTGTTGCGAAATTCTCCAGTGGCGATCGCTATCTCTGGAGTTATACCATAAAAGGAGCGAAAATTACACAGCTTAATTGAAGTCAGTTTCATTTAACTTCTTCCTTAATTATCTCTAAAATATCATCATTGATATGACTCTTTTTTTTGCGGTCTAGCCTACTTTTCTCTAATTTACACACCCGCTCTATAATTTGTCTCACTTCCGGCGGTGCTGTGATAATTGGCTCTTGGACATCTTCAACTTGCATATTTTGATTTTGGCTTTCTGACATGGCAATTGTAAAAATACTTCGGTTTTATTTTACCCGCCTCTGCCTCTATAATTCCAACTGTGAATTTACTGTTACTTTTAACTTTAACTTCTGCAATATCTGATCAAAAAATTTGTAATTTTGGGGTTTGAAAGTATTGCTTTTGGCTAATAAGTTATGATATGCTGACGGATGTCAAGCTTTATAATGGGATTTAACCTTTTTTAAATATAAAACCATAGCTTCCCATTATATAAATATACTTCCTAGCACCCCTGCTTGTAAACCATTTAACCATCAATCTTTAACGACAATTCCCTAAAAATCAAAGCACCTAATCTATATTAGCGGTTCTCTTTTGGATGCAATGCTATCAAGGGCGGGGACACCTCTGCTATCAAGGGCGGGGTTTCCCCTCCCCTACACTGACATAAAAACCGCTATACATTAATGATTGGCAAGAATATCTACTATTCATCAGCGTCCATCAGCGTCCGTCTGCGTCCATCTGCGTTAAATATTTATCCCCCTATTTTCTTGTTTTGACGAGCTACTTGATTTTAACTTCTGCAATATCTGATCAAAAAATTTGTAATTTTGGGGTTTGAAAGTATTGCTTTTGGCTAATAAGTTATGATATGCTGACGGATGTCAAGCTTTATAATGGGATGTAACCTTTTTTAAATATAAAACCATAGCTTCTCATTATATAAATATACTTCCTAGCACCCCTGCTTGTAAACTATTTAACTATTAATTTTTAATAGCAATTCCTCAGAAATCAAAGATCCCAATCTATACATTATATATCCAATAACCCATAGCGTTTTTGTAAATCTAGTAATTGCATCCTTGCTTCACCGGCATTGTCGGCTAAATCTGCAAATTCCACAAACCGCCGCAACTCTTTCCTAAGTAAATTCCTTTCTACCTCAATGGTATCCCGGTCTAAATCTGGAGGGAGGACAATCATATCAAAAATAGTAGCCCGTTCCTTGCCGGGATGGGGGCGTAACACCCGACCCCGACGCTGAATAAATTGGCGGGGATTGCCGGAACTTGCTAAAATCACAGCTGTTTGAATAGCGGGAATATCCACCCCTTCATCTAAACAACGAATCGCCACTAAACCTTGTAACTCCCCACTTTCAAACTGTTGGCGTAAAACTTCCCTTTCATCTAAAGAGGTTTGAGCAGTATAGGTGCTAACCTTATAACCTAGTTCTACCCCCAAAATTTTGGACACCGCTTTAAGTTGTCGCAGAGATGAACGCTTGCCCAAATCTGGAGAACCATCACTGCAATAAAATAAAGTATGGCTAGTTTGGCGACGAGTCTGCATTAATTCCCGCAAAGCTGTTAACTTATTTTCCGCCGCACCAATTAACCTGGCTCTGTGCATTAATAGGGATTTGATATCTTCGCTACTTTCCAAATCACCAATTTCCCCATTTTCTCCACGATAAAGCAGACATCGCCCAATTCTCTTGGTTAACTTTAAATAAGCTATACTTTCCGGTTCTGTCAACTCCACCAAAACCGGATAATAGAGATAATGTACCAAAGCATTTTGAGCGATCGCATCCTTTAAAGTAAACTCTGGCTGCAACACTTCCCCAAAATAGCCTAACAGCGATTGTGTCCCCTCATCATCAAAATACCTTTCTGGCGTTGCCGACAAAGCCAACCGCAACCCCACCCTTCTGGGTAAACTTTCCTCTAACTTGGGTGAGCCTAAATTATGGGCTTCATCCCCGACAATCAAAGTTTTAGGTGGTAAATATTTCAGTTGCGACTGTAACCCCTCACTAATTAAAGTCGAGTTGGTGGTAATCACTGTCACAAAACTTTGAGAACCAGAATGCAAATTATAAATTTGTGTAGAAAGTTGACTTTGCCAACTCCGCAGATTCTCAAACGCTAAAATCGGCTGGAGATTAAATTTCTCACATTCTCTGGCCCATTGAGTGACAAGATGCCGATAAGGACACACCACCAACAAGACTTGTAAACCAATTTGCTGATACAATTCACAGGCGATCGCCAGTGCAGTAATAGTCTTACCGCTACCAGTGGCCATTTTTAAAGTACCTCTACCATTGTTAGCGAACCAATTAGTAATAGCTTGACGCTGATATGGTCGCAACTGCAAAGACAGAGGTATTTTTGGGCATCCTGGTAAGGGCTGGATGTGATAACTGCCCCTACTTTCCCCCGCAAATGGGGACTTGAGGCGGAAAGAGGGCAGCTTTTGCACTGGATTTCGCGTCAGGTACACGGTATTAGATACTCCGTATTTAAGTAATAGATGGGGTGATGGGGTGATGGGGTGATGGGGTGA
>DATGXQ010000088.1:0-8077 GCA_035298905.1 Nostocaceae cyanobacterium
CCTAAAGCTTGAAACTCCGAGCCTAAAGCTTGAAACCCCGAGCTTTTAGCTCGGAACTTCGACCCTAAAGCTCGGAACTTCGACCCTAAAGCTTGAAACTCCGAGCCTAAAGCTCGACATTTCGACCCTAAAGCTTGAAACTCCGACCCTAAAGCTCGACATTTCGACCCTAAAGCTTGACATTTCCACCCCAAAACTCGGAACTTCGACCTCAAAAGATACACCTCTTGCAATGACATGAGGACTACTACAATAAAAAGCTGATATCTCAATCCTAGTAGTTCATCATGTTCCAGAAGAGGCGATCGCATCTTTATAATCAAAACTGTATGTTCATAAATTCGTCTCTTAAAGCTTGCCATTCTGGTAGCCATGTCCAGACATCTTCTGCTGGTGTTATTCTCGTAATAATACGCTCTAAAAACACCGGAATCGGACTATTTAACCCCCGTGCAGTTGGTTGAAATCCAAATTTTTTTAAATCATCCTTCATCGCACATAGTAAATCTTTACCTGCAAAAAAGGTGAGGTAATTTTCAAAATAAACCCCATCTTTAAAGAGAGGAATTAATTCTTCAAACCGATTTAAAACATTTTCTGCTGTAACAATGCGATCGCCTTTATTTTGATTCACTATTTCCCGGATATTTTGCTCACAAGCTTCTCGATTTAAACTTCTGGGAAAAAAGTGATTAGAGCTAAAAACATTTTCTATTTTGTCACCCCAGCAGTTTTTAAACTTGAAACTAGCAAGCGCAGTTCGAGCAGCTGCATAAACTGCAATTTGCCTAGCAGCTTTTTCTAAAGCCTCTCGATATGCTTCCATTGAGGGTATTCGATTTCTAATGGTTCTTTGTACAACTAATGGATCAATTAAATAATTCTCGATTTCTTTTCTTTCCCATTTCCAACCTACTTGTATACCTTGATAATTATAGGGAATTGGTGTATTTGTAGGAGTAAAATTATAATCATCAAAATCTCTGTCAACGATTCCCGCTAAATTTGGGTTAACTGTTCTATCAGCAATAATTTTTTCTATAAAATTTCTGCCACCAAGGGGAATAATTTTACATTTTGTGTTTAAGAGAATTTTGCTTAAAAGAATTATATCATAACTTTTACCATTTCCTTCACAGTACAAAAAACTTATAGGCACAGAACACCACCTGGTAGACGGTAGGTTTCACTTTCACCTATAACATTGTTGACTGCTTCCGAATGAGTTGTGATAATAAATTGACAAGTTGGTTCAATCATCATTAATTGAGCCGCAAGAAATTGAGATGCAGAGGGATGTAAATTCAAATCTATTTCATCAATTAGTACAATAGAATATGCTATTTGTTGTCTCACTATCTCGTAAAGTATAGGAAAAATTGATTGCTCACCAGCAGACATTTCAGCAACATCATAAGTTCTGTTTCCATCTGTAAGTAAAAAATAAGTAGTTTCTTCTGTGGGAGAATCTAAACTGGGCAGTTCCTCTAAATTTTCTGCAAACCAACGGTCAGGAAATACTTTTCTATATAGTCTTTCTAACTGTTTGAGGTAATCATTTTCAGAATTAATACCTGCTTCTTGTCTCCGTTTCCAGCGAATTAGATATTGTCTTAAACGACCGACACCCAACTCAAAAGAAGTTTCGCTCCTCAATTCATTACTTTCTCCTGTTTCTTGACTAGGAGTTCCCAAATTACGAAACTGATCAAACCAAAAAATTCCGGGAAGCTTTGAAAAGAAATGACGAACAGATTGATCACCGCGATTAATAAAACTTTGTGTGTAATATCTTCCTCGAAACTGGGCACGTTCTTCTGGCGTGTTACCAGCCTTCCAATGTTCTCCATTTAAAATAACTTTAACAACACGGCTATTTCCGGGAGTAAAAAATGGATCTGGACGAAAATCGGCTGGTAAGCTGTAATACCATCTTCTAGCGATTTCACGAGTTGCTTCTAATTCTTCTTCTGCAAAAGATACTTCTAACTCAATTCTTGGTGTTCCCCATCTCCAGTAACGTCCAGGTAAAAAGCCAATCCAATCAAAATCAGAAACTTTTTGAATGCGTCCCGTTGCTAGTGCTAATGGTAGAGCGATCGCCTGTAATAATGTAGTTTTACCAGAACCATTATCACCGAGAATCAAAAAGCGATCGCTCACTTCATCAAGGATTGTATTTTTAAACTCAACCCTCAAATTTTCAAGCCTTTTGAAGTTGTGAATATAGATAGATTCTACTTTCATTTTACAGTTGCTTAGTTGCTAGATGGTTGAGAGCGATCGTATCTCCACAATCATGATTATACCGTGAGGACAAACTATAGAGCGATCGCTTGTTATCATAAGTCTTACCCTCACCCTCAAATCTGCCATAATTGAAATTACATTCCTATATTTCCTGATATTGTATAAAATTGATACAGGAGAAATTAAATTATGAGTATTGTTATTTCAGATGAAATCATAGCCGCAACTCACATGACGGAAGCGGAAATGAAACAAGAAATTGCAGTTATGCTTTTTCAAAAAGAAAAACTCACCCTTGCTCAAGCAAGTAGATTTGCTGGAATGAATCGCATGGCTTTCCAACATTTATTAGCAAGTCGCCAAATTCCAGTTCATTACGGTGTAGAAGATTTTGAGCAAGATATTAAAACTTTGCAGGAGATGGGTAGATTGTGATTATCGTTAGTGACACATCACCTATCAATAATTTAGCAGCTATCAACAAATGGAATCGCCTGTTATAATAAATTTTAAATGCACCCTCAAATCTGCCATAATTAAAATTAAATCCCTACATTTCTTTCAGCAAATGAACCATGATGAAAACAGTAGAAGTAATGGGTACTGTAAACGCACAAGGACAAATCACCTTAGATTTACCTTTAAAAGTTGATAAAAACACCCGTGTTAAAGTCATTGTCATGCTTCTTGAAGAAGAAAATAGCCAAGAAGAAGATGAGTTAATATCTGAATCTGCTGCTGAAAGCTTTCGTCAAGGTTGGGCTGACGTGATAGCAGGAAATACAATTCCCTTGTCTCAGATGTGGGAGGGAATTGATGCAGAATGATTCACCGTTAATTCAAGTTGAGTTAACAGCAAAATTTAAACGCAATTTACGAATTTTGGCGAAAAAATATCGAAGTATTCGCAAAGATATCCAGCCAGTTATAGAACAATTACAAGCGGGAGAACTACCAGGAGACCAAGTAACTGGTGTAGGATGTACGATTTTTAAAGTAAGGGTAAAAAATAGTGATATTCAAAAAGGTAAAAGCGGCGGCTATAGATTAATTTATTATTTAAAAACTGCCACCAAAATCATTTTAGTTACTATTTATTCTAAATCAGAACAGGAAGACGTAGCAGCAGAAGAAATTAAGAATATTTTGGCTGATTTTGAACAGTACCAGCCAGAGGAATAAGTCTATTATACCTCACGCACTTTTACAAATGTTTCAAATTCCCGGTAGGGACACGGCATCAAAAATCTGGCTGTTAAACCAAAATATTACTTACGCCGTGTCCTGATAATGTACTCTTATAAACAATAATCACTATGTATCAATCTTAAATG
Organism: Nostocaceae cyanobacterium; assembly: GCA_035298905.1. GTDB lineage: Bacteria > Cyanobacteriota > Cyanobacteriia > Cyanobacteriales > Nostocaceae > DATGXB01. Next base: position 3,585 of record DATGXQ010000088.1, read on the forward strand.
AAATATGAATAAACCCAAGGCCATCAGCAGGGGATAAGGACACGGCATAGAGAAGATGTCGGTTTGATAACAATATTTCTAACGCCGTGTCCCTACTATAAGTTTTTAAATATTGCGTTGAATCATCATATCTAGTTTTTGGAAAAGCGCGTAAATCTTTCTTCGTCCAGCATTTATAAAACTTGAGCATCATCTCTTGCAATGACATGAGGACTACCCCCATAAAAAGCTGATGTCTCAATTCTAGCAGTTTATCACATTGCAGGAGAGGCGACCTTTAGGGTTGATGTTTCAACCTTTAGGGTTGATGTTTCGACCTTTTAGCTCAACATTTCAAGCTTTAAGGTCAAAGTTCCGAGCTTTGAGGTGAAATTTTCCACCTGTAGGGGTCAAAATTCCGAGCTTTAAGGTCGAAGTTCCGAGCTTTGAGGTGAAATTTTCCACCTGTTGAGGTCGAAGTTCCGAGCTTTGAGGTCGAAATGTCAAGCTTTAGGGTACAACATTTTACCTTTGAGGTACAACATTTTACCTTTGAGGTACAACAATCAACCTTTAGGGTACAGTATTGATTTTGTCGCCAGATATTTTACAATCCCTGTGTCATCGTTTTATCCCTGCATCTTGAAACACAGATTCCGTTTGAGAAATTATCGCCTTAAAACCTTCAAAATCAACACCCCACACTAAGGGCAAAAGTATTTGTGAGTGATATAATACACAACAATATAGGATAGTTGTGTGAGTATGTCCGATGACAAACGAAGAATTGCTGAAATTAATTCAAGAAGCTCCTAAGAATAAAGTAAAAAAATTGGATCTTTCTGGCAAAAGATTAACTTTTTTACCAGCAGCAATTGGACAACTTGCCAATTTGACTCAGCTTGATCTCAGTGGAAACCAACTGAGCAGTTTACCAGCAGAAATAGGACAACTTGCCAACTTGACTCGGCTTTATCTCAGTGGAAACCAACTGAGCAGTTTACCAGCAGAAATAGTACAACTTGCCAACTTGACTCAGCTTGATCTCAGTGGAAACCAACTGAGCAGTTTACCAGTAGAAATTGGACAACTTTCTAACTTGACTCAGATTAATCTCAATGTAAACCAACTGAGAAGTTTACCAGCAGAAATAGGACAACTTTCCAACTTGGTGCATCTTGATCTTATGATCAGCAATCTGAGTAGTTTGCCAGCAGAAATAGGACAACTTTCTCACTTAGTTTACCTTGATATTAGGGGCAATCAATTGAGTAATATACCATCAGAAATAGGACAACTGTCTCACTTAGTTTACCTTAATATCCGAATGAATAAGTTGAGTAATTTGCCAGCAGAAATAGGACAACTTTCTCGCTTAATTCATCTTGATATTAGTTATAATCAACTGAGTAATTTGCCATCAGAAATTGGACAACTTGCCAACTTAACTGAGCTTGATATTAGTAATAATAAACTGAAAAGTTTACCAGTAGAAATTGGACAAATATCTAAGCTAAAATCTCTAATTATTAGTGGAAATAAAATATTAAAACTACCTCCTGAATTGGGAAATATCCGTTTATCCCGTTTAAATTATGGTGGCAACCCTCTGATAGATTTACCACCAGAAATCCGAAAAAAAGGCTTTAGAGCTATCATCAATTTTTACAAGCAACAACAAGAGCAAGAAACTGATAAAATTTATGAAGCTAAATTACTAATTATAGGTGAAGGTGGTGCTGGTAAAACAACATTATCTAAAAAAATCCAAAACGAAAATTATCAATTACAGGATGAAGAATCTACAGAAGGCATTGATGTTATTCAATGGAAATTCAAAATTGATCATGAAAAAGAATTTCAAGTCAATATTTGGGATTTTGGCGGACAAGAGATTTATCATGCTACTCATCAATTTTTTCTTACTAAACGTTCTCTTTATATCCTAGTCGCTGATAGTCGCAAAGAAGATACAGATTTTTACTACTGGTTAAATGTTGTAGAGTTATTAAGTGATAATAGTCCCTTGCTAATTGTCAAAAACGAAAAGCAAGACCGGAAACGAGAAATTAATGAGCGGCAATTAAGGGGTGAATTTACCAATCTTAAAGAAACTCTAGCAACCAATCTATCTACTAATCGTGGTTTAGCAGATATTATCAAACAGATTAAACACTACATTCAGAGTTTACCCCATGTGGGAACAGAACTACCCAAAAATTGGATTAAAGTACGGGAAGCTTTAGAACAAGATTCGCGTGATTATATCAGCTTGGAAGAATATTTGAAAATCTGTCAAGAGAATAGCTTTACTACACAAGAAGATAAACTATTTCTCAGTAGCTATTTGCATGATTTAGGTGTTTGCTTACATTTCCAAGAGGATGAACTATTAAGAAGAACAGTGATTCTTAAGCCTACTTGGGGTACAGACGCAGTTTATAAAGTATTAGATAACTCCCAAGTTATTGAAAATCTAGGACAATTTAACCATCAGGACTTAGAGCAAATTTGGCAAGAAGATAAATATGCCAATATGCGACCAGAACTTTTACGGTTAATGATGAACTTCAAATTATGTTATGAAATTCCTAACCGTCCAGGTCAATATATTGCCCCACAATTACTTAGTCCTAATCAATCAGATTATGACTGGGATGAACCGGATAACTTACTTTTACGTTATGAATATGAGTTCATGCCAAAAGGTATAATCACTCGTTTTATTGTGGAGATGCACCGTTGGATAGAGGGACAAAACGTTTGGAGAACAGGAGTTGTTTTAAGCAAAGACCAAGCTCAAGCTGAAGTGATTGAACTATACCACAAAAGAGAAATTCGGATTCGAGTTTCAGGTAAACGCAAGCGAAATTTCCTAGTAACGGTAATGTATGAACTAGAAAAAATTCATTCATCTTATGAGCGTTTGAAATATCAACCATTAGTTCCTTGCAACTGCACAACTTGTAAAGGCAGTCAAACACCACATTTCTATCCACTGAACATACTTTATAACTTTTTAGATGATAGGCAAGATAAAATACAATGCCAGAAAGGTTACAAAATGGTTGACGTTCGCGGTTTAATTGATGATATCAATATCGAACCAACCCGCCCAAAAACACACCAATCTCGACAATATGAGGCTATAACTGAAGATGAACCACTATCTTATACAGGTATGCCTGAGAATAAGTACCATATTAATGCAGAAATCGTTCAGATTACTGAGCAAAATTTGGCTGAAGTCATTGGTAAAAAATATGCCAGTGATCCAAATTTGCAAACAGCACTAAACGAAATCCTGCAAATCCTGAACAACTTACAGGTTAAACACCCAAACGCTACCGCAGAGGAAGCAGAGGAAATTATTGAAGCAGAGTTTAAAGAAATTCAAATCCAACAGCCAAATAAATGGCAAAAGTTACGACGACAACTATTGAACCCTGAACGCTGGTTCAACGGTGGTAAATTAGCTGTAAGTAAAGCAGCAGAACATTTTGCAGATAATAACGTTTTCTACAAAGCAGGTTTAGGTTTTCTCGACGGCTTCAGTGCTGATGACGAAGATATATAAAAACATCATTTAACAACAGAGTGCGATCGCCTCCCACACCCGCGTTAAAATGAGAGCGATGGCGATCGCCTCTAATCCAACAACCTGTATACTTAACCCATGATAGCTAGAGAAAAGCTCATTCAAGAAATTTACCAAACTCCCGATTTCTTAATTGAGGAAGTGCTAGATTTTCTCTTATTTGTCAAAGCTCGAAGAAATCAACAAGAAAATTCAGAACAATCAAAAGAACGTCGTCCTTTTGGACTGTGTAAGGGTGAGTTTACAGTACCCGATGACTTTAACGAACCATTACCAGAGGAAATCCTCAGTAGCTTCGAGCTAGATTGATACATTAACTACACCTTACAGTCAAAAAACCAAATCGACAGAATAGAGCGTTAACGAGCTATAAAAACCATCTCCCCAGTAACGCAACAAGAGGTAAAATTAACATCCATGCTCACTTGCACCTGTTACACCCATGCTTTGCGATTATCTGGTTCAAATTCTGACGGCTCGTGTATATGATGTTGCACAGGAAACACCGCTAGAATACGCCCCTAATTTATCTAACCGTATTAATAACAAGCTACTCCTCAAGCGGGAGGATATGCAGTCTGTTTTCTCCTTTAAGCTGCGGGGTGCATATAACAAAATGGCTAACTTACCCCCAGACTTACTACAACAAGGAGTTATCGCTGCATCTGCTGGAAACCATGCTCAAGGTGTGGCTTTGGCTGCTAGTCGCTTAAATACTAGAGCTATTATTGTTATGCCTGTTACCACTCCCGTAGTGAAAGTGAACGCAGTTAAAGCGCGGGGGGGTGAAGTGGTTTTACATGGTAATACCTATGATGATGCTTATGCTTACGCTCGGCAACTGGAAGCGGAAAAGGGTTTAACATTTATTCATCCCTTTGATGATCCTTATGTTATCGCGGGACAGGGGACGATC
>DATGXQ010000089.1:0-6447 GCA_035298905.1 Nostocaceae cyanobacterium
TGGCTATTGTATCTACACCATATTGTGGGATATCGGGTATTGATATCCGTTGTTTAGGTTTCTCTTTTGGAACTTGGTAATATTCGTCTTTAATACCTGATGTTACCCAAACATATTTTGCTCCTTCTGCAACAGCATAACTAAATGCTTGTTCCACAGCTTGAGTAAATTCTAATTCGGAAATTTCTTGTTTTTTACATTCAACAACAATATAAGGAGATTTTAATTCATTATCACTATAAACAATAATATCCGCTTCTTTAACAGCAGAACCCATTGTCACGGAAACAAACTGCTGAATAAATTGGGGTTTATAATCGTAAACTAATACCAATTTGAGGAATGTTTCTGCTTGAACCTTTTCTTCTGGGTTGGTGTAGTTTCTTTTTTTGTTTTGATGAATATAGGTAATATATTTTTGTTCTTCATCAAATTTAATTAAACCTTGTTCTATACCTTTCTGTATCAAACTCATCTGCTTTATTTTTAATTTATTACTGTATATGATTTATCATCTGCTAGAAGCAGAAATGACTATTATGAAAAAATGAACCTATACCTTAATATAACTTTAGCAAAATGTAAATATATTTATTTCAAATTTAAAATAAATTAATTGATTAGAGGCGGGCATGATGCCCACCTCACAAGGCTTTTACAACATGGTATGGTTTATTTTGGTAATTTTGCCAAATACTTAAACCACAGCTTTTTCTAACATCAACTTAGAACGTTTCACCTGTTCAGGAATGGTGACGGGATAGTTACCTGTAAAGCAAGCTGAACAAAAACTATTTGTGTCTTCTCTGGTGGTTTCTAGCATTCCTTCCCAACTCAGATAAGCTAAGGTATCTACTCCTAGTTGTTTGGCGATTTCTTCTATTGATTTGGTAGCAGCAATTAATTGGTCTTGTGTATCGGTATCAATACCATAGAAGCAGGGGTGAGTAACAGGAGGTGAAGAAATTCGCATGTGTACTTCTATTGCACCTGCATCACGTAAGGCTTTTACTAATTTGCGGCTGGTTGTTCCTCTAACTATGGAGTCATCAATAATTACTACCCGCTTACCTGCTAACACATCTTTGAGGGGATTTAACTTAACTTTGATACCAATTTCCCGCATTGTTTGGGTAGGCTGAATAAAGGTGCGTCCTACGTAGCGGTTTTTAATTAACCCTTCTGCATAGGTAATACCAGAGGCTTGGGAAAAGCCGATCGCCGCAGGGATACCGGAATCTGGTACACCTAAGACAATATCTGCATCTATGGGTGATTCTTGGGCTAGTGTTTTTCCTAACCGCATCCGATAGCTATACAAGCTTTCATTGTGCATGACGCTATCAGGACGGGCAAAATAAATCATCTCAAAAATGCACAGTTTCCGTTCTGCATTTTGATGCCATTTTTGGGAAATTAAGCCTGTCTCGCTGATTAAAACTAATTCTCCTGGTTCGACATCGCGCAAATATTCAGCGCCAATAATGTCTAAACCACAGGTTTCTGATGCTAGAACGTAGCGTACTGGGTCTGTTCCCAGTGTACCAATTACTAGGGGACGGATGCCATAAGGATCACGCACTCCCATCACACCTTCTGGTGTGCCAATAACCAGACTAAATGCTCCTTGACAACGATGAAAAGCGCGAATAGAACCATCTAACCAACTTGCACCGGCATTGATTTCTTCCGCGATCGCCAAGGCAATCATTTCCGAATCTGTTGTCGTCTCTAAGTTACAATTACTTTTCAGTAACTCTTCTCGCAACTGTAATGTATTGACTAAATTACCATTATGTGCTAAAGCCAGTGTACCCAAACGAGTTTCTACAACTGCGGGTTGAGCATTAACTTTGCGACTAGAACCTGTAGTTGAATACCGAGTGTGACCGACAGCCAGATTACCAGGTAGCTTTTCTAATATAGTTTCATTAAATACTTGGGATACCAAGCCCATATCTTTATGCTGGTAGACTGTTTCACCTAAAAAGGTGGCAATCCCGGCTGATTCTTGACCTCTGTGTTGGAGGGCATACAATCCAAAGTAAGTTAATTTAGCAACATCTTCTCCTGGAGCATAAATGCCAAAAACACCACAAGCTTCTTCTGGCTTATCGGGGTGACTTTCCTGATTTTGAATTTGTTGATTTGTTTGTTGAGAGTATGCATCCAAAGTGACGGAATCAATGGGAATCATGCTGGTTTTGCTCCTGGTGGGTGGTGTCAGGTCACTGGGATCTTGATGGATAGTTGCACAATAAGTTAATAAAAGTTTAACCATCCATTAAAACATTACCGTATTTATGTCGAGTATTGGTAATGTTTTTTAATAATCCTCAAATTTCAGACAGAAGGAGGTATTGACTGTTTCCCGCATGAGAAACAGTACAAACAATGGGGGATGAAGTCTTAACTGGATTGATGAGAGGAGATCATTAGCCGTTTAGCGATCGCCAAAGAATAGCGATCGTGTATATCTTTTATGCTAACGTTGATGACCTCGTAATTATCAGTGGTGAAAATCCCTAATCCTCGTTCCGAATGAACTACTTGACCGAGACGTTGCCAGTGATTACCCAGATTATCTCCTAAATACGATTCCCAAATTTCTTGATCTTCTGGTTTGACAGACACCAAAATTCTCGCTCCACCTTCACCAAATAAAATCACATCTAAGCGTTGTGCCACATTAGCAGCAACTCCTAAATTGATTTCTGCCCCTAAATTACCAGCAATACAAGATTCAGCCACAGCTACTGCTAAACCACCCTCAGCACAATCATGGGCAGAATGTAGCCAACCAGCCCTAATGCCCTCACGACAAGCTTTTTGCACCCGTCTTTCTAAATCAAAATCAACTTTTGGCGGTTTACCAGCTACCACATCATGAATAGTTGCTAAGTATTCAGATGCGCCTAACTCTAACTCAGCACCCACTGGCAACCCCAACAGATAAATAATATCTCCCTCTGCTTGCCAAGCTTGACCACAAATTTTAGTTAAATCAGGGATTAATCCTACCATTCCCACGACTGGGGTAGGATGAATGGGTTCTGGATTACCTTGGGAATCGAGGGTTTCGTTATACAGAGAAACATTTCCCCCGGTGACTGGTGTACCTAACTCCCGGCAACCTTCAGCTAAACCGCGACAAGCTGAGGCTAACTGCCAATATCCAATGGGTTTTTCAGGACTGCCAAAGTTTAAGTTATCTGTAACTGCTAAAGGTTCAGCACCGACACAGCTAAGATTTCTCGCTGCTTCTGCAACTACCGCTTTTGCTCCCTCGTAAGGGTCAAGATAAACATAGCGAGAATTACAATCTACTGTAGCGGCGACACCTTGATTATTATTGCTGGTAGAGTTGGGAATCGGTTCTAAGGGACGTAACCGCACCACCGCCGCATCTGCCCCCCCAGGTAAAATTACGGTGTTATTCTGCACTTGATGGTCATATTGACGATAAACCCAATTTTTTGAGGCGATCGTTGGTGTATCCAGTAAAGTTAATAAAATTTCGCTCCAAGTTTGCACTTTTCCTTGAATTTCTATACCTTCAACTGTGGCAGCAGGTAAAGAATCAGGCGACCATTGCCAAGCTTTCTGTACATATTCTGGCGGTTCTGTCAACAATTCCCGTTCATATAAAGGTGTATTTTCTGCCAAAGCATCCGCCGGAATTTCTGCTGCTACTTTCCCCTCAAATAAAATTCTCACAATCGGTTCAGCGATGACTGTACCAGCCACTACTCCATGTAATCCCCAACGGTGGAAAATATCAATTAGTTCTTGTTCTCTACCTTTTTGGGCGACAAACAGCATTCTTTCTTGAGATTCTGATAGTAGATACTCGTAGGGGCGCATTCCGTATTCCCGCACGGGAACTTTGTCTAAATCAAATTCAATCCCTACACCACCTTTAGCGGCCATTTCGGAGGTAGAACAAGTAATACCTGCTGCACCCATATCTTGGGCGGCCACTACTGCCCCAGTTTTAAAGGCTTCTAAACAGGCTTCAATTAAGGATTTTTCCAGGAATGGATCGCCTACTTGTACGGCGGGGCGATCGTCCATTGAGGCATCACTTAATTCTGCACTAGCAAAACTCGCACCACCCATGCCATCCCGACCGGTGGTAGAACCTACGTATAATACTGGATTGCCGATACCTGAAGCCCCAGATTTAACAATTTCCGGCGTTTCCATGATTCCCAGTGCCATCACATTCACTAGGGGATTACCGGAGTAAGCAGGGTCAAAGTAAACTTCACCGCCTACAGTGGGAACACCTACACAATTACCGTAGTGACTTATACCAGCAACTACACCATTAAACAGACGTTGGATTTTAATATCTTCCAGAGAACCAAAGCGTAGAGAATTTAATAAGGCGATCGGCCGCGCCCCCATAGTAAAAATATCTCTTAGTATCCCACCTACGCCTGTGGCTGCACCTTGGAAGGGTTCGACGGCGGAGGGGTGGTTGTGAGATTCAATTTTAAAAGCTAGTCTGAGTCCGTCACCTAAGTCTACAACGCCAGCATTTTCACCAGGCCCGACAAGGATGCGATCGCCTGTGGTGGGAAATTGTTTGAGTAGAGGACGGGAATTTTTATAACAGCAGTGTTCAGACCACATCACCCCAAACATACCCAATTCGGCTTTGTTGGGATGACGACCTAAGCGGCGGACTATTTCTTGATATTCTTCTGGTTTTATACCTTCAGCAGCAATTTCTTGTGGGGAGAATGGAGCTTTTGAAGTGGCGGTCATGGCAGTAATGCACCAAAGGGACAGAGGACTATTTTAGCCATTTACTTGTACTCTGAACGCATAATTCTCAAATCATTGGCTGATAAATAGGCGATCGCTCTACCGATGTAAGCATTTAGCTATCAGCAAGCTAGATAACGAATGCTGAGAGGTTTGATTACTACTCTTGCACTAAAAGCAGTTTTTCCAGACAACTGACTACTGAGGAGAATACTACCAACTTTTTTGACTACCTGCGCTTAAGTAGAGCCATTAAAATCACCTTATCCTGGACAAACTTGCTGAATTGTCATCGAATTTTAAATTTATCATCTCAGTAATCTAAAATATGATCTGTTTCTGTTTTCATCAACAGTAAACTTTTCAGTAAAATCTACTCCCACTTTAACCTTAAAAAATACTTTATTTTACCAATAAACCTTCAGCAGAGGAATAATTTTTAGTCTATGTAGGTTGTATTTACCAGCCTCTAAGCTGTGCTTTTTTTTCCTTCTCCAGAGAATTTAGCGCATCAGTGAAGAGACTATTTACTTTGTGATTGTACTCAATCAAAATCTCTATTTGTGTAGCCACAACAAGATTTGTATCGGTTGCTTGATGATGTAGGATTTCCGGCTCAAGCTTTTACCAATGGTGATCTCCGTCATACAGCTTACTTTTATCAGTTCGATTTTCTCAATCTAAATTAGGTATCGACTGAAAACTTAACTTCGGTAACTAAGTAGCTCTTTTTGATGCAAAAATCTGGCTGTGTTTTTCTTGAGGCATCAACTTTTGAGATGAATACAGTTTAATTGTAATCATCAAGTGACTACAATCACAAGTATTTATGATTGAGATCGTCTCTCCATAATTATTTCATTGGCATAATTACAGATAACTGAACTCTAGCCGAGTCATTAATAGGGAACACACTAATTGCCGACAGCTTCATAACTGTCGGTTTTTTGTTTTGAATCACATAGTATATATACGTAAACATTTTTTTTAATCCCAATAGACTATATCCTTATTACACTTAGTTACTAGCGTTTCTCTCTATTACTTAAATAGCAGTACGTAAATATTTTGAGAACGCAATCACTGTTGGGGACATAGGCATCTAGATAAAATATCCCCACATCTAGTTAATAACTTGACAAAAAATGCCACAGCCACTACTAAATGTGGGGAGGTTATGATCAAATTAAGAATCTTATCAGCATCAAGGGCAAATGTCCGGCTTTGACTTTAACATCAGGACATGGCTTGAATGATGTAATCAAAGTAAGGTGCTGCTTCGGCGGCATCTTCGGCGTTGAGTAAATCCAAGGAGGCTTGTTTCAGAGAGTTGATAGCTTCTACCATCCCAGGTACGGGTACGCCTAGAGAGTTATACATTTCTCTCACGCCGATTAAACCAATTTTTTCGATCGGTTCTTTGTCGCCAGCCAGTACACCGTAAGTAATGAGGCGCAGATACCAGCCAAAGTCCCGAATACACAGAGAACGTTGGCGTTCACCATAGGCGTTACCGCCAGGAGCGATAAAATCAGGACGCTTCTGCCAAAGTTTTTTGGTTGCTTCCTGAACTATCTTTTTCTCATTTTCGGCTAAGGTAGCAGCGATTCTTGTCCGTTGTTCGCCTGTTCGCAAAAACTCTTTGATGCTTTTAAGTTCGCCACTGCTGGGATA
>DATGXQ010000090.1:0-13021 GCA_035298905.1 Nostocaceae cyanobacterium
GCTTTTGTTTTTATAATGATTGATTTAGAACTTGGCGGGGCTTTGAGGGATTTTTGAGGGGGCGGTCTGTATTTTCTATTGCTGGGATGCAGGGAAATAGCTAGTGAGATGAAATATTTGTCCCTGGGCTGCTACATCTCAGTTTGGTATGAGTTATTGTTTTAAACTGAACCAGCAATTCTCATTATGAGAATGATAATCAAGAGGTATCAACAGGAAACTCTAACTCTAGTCCCTCTAGCATGAAGCGGAGTAGACTATCTCAACTATCAAAGTAGAGATAACGAGTTAAAGCACGTAGGTCATCAAAAAAGGTTTTTCGAGACGGTAAATGTTGGCGAAGAAGTTGATATTGAATATCAATCAATTCCAGGAAAGTATGAAAGAGAAAAGCCAAGATATTAAAAGTGGCTAATAGAGAGGATAAATGTTGTTTACAATGTCCAAAATTATGTTCTAAATTATAGCCGTGAGTTTTGAGGGTATTATTATTTTCATTTTCTACTTTCCAACGAGTCCAACCAGCCGTGACTATGGCTTCAACATTATCAGCAGTCAAATGATGATTGGTAATAAAAGAATTTTGGGAGATAATATTATCATCATTAGTAGTGATAGTCAATTCACACCAGTTAAGGTTTAAAGCATCTTCTCCATCTCGAAGAGGAACAGAATTAACATAGCGATAATGATAGGTTTCACAAATTTTGCTCCGATAACGTTTGACCACTAAGCTATCAACAAACATACCTGATAGCCAATCATAGATGGTTTTGTGAGAGTCGGACAAACAAACTAAAATAAAGTTTAGCTGGTGCTGTAAAAGTAATTCACACAACTTACTTTTCCCGACAACTCTGAAAGGCTTGTGAAGCAAGGATTGTAGCGCAAGTAGAGCAAAGTTAGTACAATAACAGATGTAGGTGTAAAAGGAAACAAAAATGCTAGACTGGTGTGAAAAAAACTTCGGGGACTGTGATTTGGGAGATGAAAGGTTAAATAACAGAGCATACAGTATTGGCAAAGCCCTGAGTCAAGGATTTGGCAAAGGTTTGTCCGAGATATTGAGTAGCGGGAGAGAGTTGAAAAGAGCCTATGAATTTTTGCCAACGAGAGAACAGAATTTGGCAAGATAACTAGACCTCACTGTGAAATGACAACAGCAGAAATAGAGTTACGTGAGGTAGTGCTGTCGATAGGGGATACAACCTTTCTCGATTATGACGATATTAAGGTCAAAAGGTTCGGGTACGGACCAATTGGTAAGGGTGGAAATGGATTAATTTTACATAGTGCCTTAGCCGTAAACCCAGAAAATGGACAACCAATTGGACTATTGTGGCAAAAGTTATGGAATCGAGAACACAAACCCAAACCCTCCTTAGATGAAACACCAGCGCAAAAAAAACAACGCCAAAAAGAAGCACGGAAAATAGCTGCACACCGACCTTTTTGTGAAAAAGAATCTTACCGTTGGGTAGAAGCAATGACCACAGTAGAGAAACAGGTCAGTACTTCCACTCATGTGATTCATGTTTTTGACCGTGAAGGAGATATTACGGAAGTTTTTGACTATGTGCGGCAACACCAACACTGTGGAGTCTTAGTACGAGCCACCCATAATCGTAGTTTAGACCAGCATAGTGAACGATTATGGCAAAAGTTAGAATCTCAACCAATTCAATTTCAAAAACAGATTAATTTACCAGCAACAACCAGTCACAAAGCCCGTGAAGCAACTGTGGCTGTGCGATTTTGCCAAGTATCACTGCGGACTCCTTATCGGTTTGACAATCGTCACCCAATCAAAGTTTATGCTGTTTATACCACAGAGATTAACCCTCCTGATGGTGTCCCTCCCCTGGAATGGATGCTTTTGACTACAGAAGTTGTCACCAATATTGAGCAAGCTGCCAGGATTTTACGTTGGTATTGTTATCGTTGGCACGTAGAAGAATATCATAAAATTCTCAAGTCCGGTTGCCAAGTGGAACGATATCGACTGGCTGGCGAGAGTATGAAAGTGCTATGCGGTTTCTTAACTGTACTGGCTGTTGAACTGTTGCAATTAACTTACTTACATCGTACTCAACCTGATTTACCTGCACTTGTAGTTCTCAATCCTACTCAAGAAGCTGTTTTAAAAGCTCATTCCTCTAACAAATCTTCAAAATCTACTGTTTTCAATGTTGCTTGGGCTGTAGAAGCTATTGCTCGTCTCGGTGGTTATCTTGAACATCGGCGTAATACCCCTATTGGCGTTCAGGTTCTTTGGCGTGGTTGGTTAAAATTACACGACCTTTGCCAGGGCTGGAAACTTGCAATCGACACTTATCGGGAAAAGTAAGAACCTTGCACTTGCTTGGACTAAAAATGATGAAAACCCTTATTTAGAACAGGTTCTGACTTTAATCAGCAAACCCTAAATACTACTTTGCCTTACACTAAGTTAACACTCTCTACAGAATTGCATAATTTATTTTCGGTTTTTTTATTAGAGAGATTGTTCTTAATTTTTAATTTTTTGATTCTTCTGGATTAATCGGAATCTCTATTACAAACTCTGCACCTTCTTCGGGTGAGGAAAGACAATAAAATTTACCACTATGTTTGTGAACAACTATTTCATAACTGATAGATAAACCTAAACCTGTACCTTTTCCTACTGGTTTAGTAGTAAAGAGATGGTCAAATATTTTTTGTCTGACTTCTTCCGTCATTCCGATACCATTATCTTTAATTATAATTTTTACCCACTCTTGATCATTAGATAATTGAGTGTAGATAGTAATCTTTCCAGGATGAGCTTTAATCTCTGTCAATGATTTTCCTTGTACAGACTCATCTAAAGCATCGATGGCATTACTTAATAAATTTAAAAATACTTGATTCAATTGTCCTGGATAGCAAATAATTTCTGGTAAATCTGCATATTCTCTACTAACAATTATTTCTGGACGTTGGTTATTAGCTTTAAGACGATGTTTTAAAATCATCAGCGCACTATCTAAGCCATCATGGAGATTAAAGGCGATTTTAGTAATAGTATCTGAGCGTGAGAAAATTCCTAAAGAATGACTAATTTGAGTAATACGATTTGCACCAACTTTCATCGAATGAATTAATTGGGGTAAATCTTCTAATAAATAAGGTAAATCTATTTCATTAATTACATTAGTAATTTCTGGATTAGTTTGAGGATATTGTTTTTGATATGTATTAATTAGATGGATCAAATCTTGAATAAATGCCTCCGCATGACTTAAATTTCCGACAATCAAACCAAGAGGATTTTTGATTTCATGAGCTACTCCTGACATTAATTGACCAATACTAGCCATTTTTTCACTTTGTACTAATTGGAGTTGAGCTTCTTTGAGTTGTTGTAAAGATTGTTCAATTTGTAGAGCCTTTTCTCTTTCCCTAGCTTCTGAAGCTTGTAAATCTCGATAAAGACGAGCATTTTCTCGGCAAATACTAGCTTGTGTACAAAGACCTTTAATTCTGGCTAAAAGTTCATCTTTAGCTATTGGTTTACCTAAATAATCATTAGCACCTGCTTCAAATCCTATCACTAAATCAGCAGTTTGATTTCTAGCAGTTAATAAAACAATTGGTAATTCATTAGCTGGCCATTTTTCTCTAATTTTACGTGTGACTGTGTAACCAGTCATGCGAGGCATCATTACATCTAATAAAATTAAATCAGGCTGGAGTCCATCTTCCAGCATTGCTAATACTTCATTTCCCGAAGCTGCTGCGGTAACTTTGTAATTGTATAAAGACAGATGATTTACTAATACTTGTCGGTTAACAGGTTCATCATCAACTACTAAGATATGATATTTTGGTGTTTTGTCATTAGTATTTTGGTCTTTTATTTCTTCTAATTTCTGTGTATTATCTGTTGTTCGCAGTCCAGTATTTAAAGGAGAAAATTCTGAATGTAAATATTTTGAATTGGATACTAAAACAACTGGATGATTAACTTCAGAAGCTTGGTAAACTGGCAGAGTAAAGGTAAATTGTGAACCTTTGTCAATTACTGATTTAACAGAAATTTCTCCGTTATGTAGTTCAACTAATTTTTTAGTGATAGCTAGACCTAAACCTGTACCTCCATAGATTCTAGCTGTAGAACCGTCAGCTTGCTGAAAAGATTCAAAAATTTGGTCTATTTTATCTTCAGGAATGCCAATACCTGTGTCAGAAATCGTAACAGCTATTTTATTGATTTGGTCATGATTTAATAACTGGGCAGATACTTCAATTTTGCCATGATGCGTAAATTTAATAGCATTACCTACTAAGTTATATAAAATCTGTTGTAGGCGATTTTCATCTGCGTTGACTGGGGGTAAATCTTCTGGAACAGAGTTAATAATTTGTAGTGTTTTTTGCCCTATTAATGGACGGTTGAGCGTTAAAACTAATTCTACAATATCTCTAATTGTAATTGGCTTTAATTGTAGTTCAATTGTTTGATATCTCAGTTTAGAAAAGTCAAGGATATCATTAACTAATGTGGCTAATCTTCTGCCACTATTCACAATCATACTCAGATTAGCAATAGTGCTGGGTGGTAATTTACCTGTAGCACCATCAATTAAAGATTCTGCAATGCCAATAATGCCATTTAAAGGTGTACGCAGTTCATGGGAAGTATTGGCTAAAAATTCATCTTTGAGTTTATCGGCTGCTTGTAGTGCTACTTGTGCTTGTTTTAAACTAGCTTCACGGGCATAAACTTCACTAGCCATTGTATTAAAAGAATGGGCAAGCTTTCCTAATTCATCTTCTCTATTTGTATCTAGTTGAATGTTAAAATCACCGGAGGCAATTTGATCAGTAGCTACTATTAAGTTATCTAAGGGTGCAGCGACTTGTTGACGCAGAACGTATAATAAAATGAAGATTTGAATTAATAAAGAAATTAAACCTAAAATTAAGGTAAATTGAGCATTTTCTAATGCTAAACCTGCTAAGATGGATTTAGGAAAAACTGTAACAAAATACCAATTAGGGTTTTGGAGTTTAGCGATCGCTAAATATTCCCCATCAGTCTGATTATCTACTACCACCTGTCCCGGTTGCAAGTTCTTGGCTAATTCGTAAATTCTCAGTAAATGCGGGTCATTAGCTGTAAGTATATCAAAATTGCCTTCCTTCAGCTTGATTTCGTCCATCTTTTGGGGATGAGCAATTAAGCGCCCATCTTCCCGAAAAATAATATTGTAAGTTCCTGTTAATTTATCTTTTAAAGTGCGTTCTAGTAGCTCATTTAAAATGATATCGTTACCGATATTGGCAATATGCTGGCCATTGCTATCAATTGGTGTTGTACAAGAAACAAACCAATCTCTTGCTACTTGGTCATAGTAAAGACCTGTGCAAACTGTTTTCCGTTCTGGGTTATGTTTTTTATCAGCAACCCAAAAATACTCTTCTTTGGGAATATATAAGTTAGCTGTAGCATTTTCAGCCCAAGGAACTTCCGGCCAATACATGACCATGAAGTTTTCTGGAGCGTTAATATAGGTATTTTGAAACCGACTCCGACCAGCTTGGCCATAAATCATGACTAAATCATAAAATGCCAGCACCCGACGACGCACCTCTGGGGTGAGGGTCAGATTTTTGTCAATAAATACACTAGGCTGACGGCTGCGATCGAACTTTTCCCGTTGGTTCCGAATCACACCATCAGGCGATCGCTCAAATATTCTATCAAATTCTGCTACTGGATCATCACCACCAAATTCATCTAGTTTTCTTCTCAACTCCTGTTCTATCACCGCATGATTATCTCTCACTAAGGTAAAAATGCTACTTTCCCTTTGTCCCCGTTCAATAATATATTTCTCTAATTGCTGCTGTGTCTGTCTTTCTAAGGTAGACATAATATGCAAATAACTAATACCCGTAGTGCCAATAATTACTAAGGCAATCCTCACAGCCATTTTGGTTAAAGTTTCACGAGTGATTGACCCCTTAGTTTTAAAGATGAGTTTTTGCGGAAATGGAAACATGTAATGTCTGAACAGTATAAAATTTTGACTTTCCTTAAATGTAAATTACACTAAGCCGATAGCCTTACCGTATAATTAACTAAATATGGAAAATCATCTCAAAATTTTCTGATTGAATTGTTATCAAGTAATTTATATCAGGTTTTAAAGCGGTCTAAAATCTTCAATTATGTTTGAGCAATTTATTTGTTGGCAAAGATACAAATATTTATTAGGAAAAAGTAGATATGTAGTATTTCTACTAATAGTCATAATTAGTCTAACTTGCAACCTACTAATTACTGCCTGTGCAAGTAATAAAAATTTATCAACCGTATCTTCAAGCAATGAAACGCAAATATTAAGTTACAAAAGAAAACCGATTGAACTAAGTATAGTCTCTTATGCGGTGACAAGAGCAGCTTATGCAAATATTATTCCACTATTTCAAAAAAAGTGGCAACAAGAACAACAACAAGAAGTTAGATTTAGACTGAGTAATGCTGGTTCTAGCACCCAAGCACGAGCTGTAGTGAATGGACTAGCTGCGGATGTGGTGCATTTAGCACTAGCTTTAGACATCAACTATATTGAAAAAGCTGGTTTAATTCAACCAGGTTGGGAAAAAGAAATGCCCAATCATAGTATAGTGACTAGTACGGTGGGAGCGATCGTCACTCGCACAGGCAACCCTAAAAATATCCGCACTTGGTCTGATTTGGGTAAACCTGGAGTAACTGTAGTGACTGCTGACCCAAAAACGTCAGGTATCGCTCGTTGGAACTTTTTAGCCTTTTGGGGTTCAGTGACTCAAACAGGAGGAACAGAAACACAAGCCTTAGATTTTGTCACAAAAGTATATCGTAATGTCTTAATCTTAGCTAAAGATGCCAGAGACGCAACTGATATATTTTTAAGACGTAAACAGGGAGATGTTTTAATTAATTATGAAAATGAATTAATACGTGCAGACCAAGAAGGGTTAGCCAAAGATACTTATTACCAAATTCCTCAAGTTAATATCTCTATTGATAACCCCATTGCTTTAGTAGATAAATATGTTGATAGAAGAGGAACCAGAGAAGTAGCCGAAGCCTTCGTGAAATTTCTTTACACCAAAGAAGCCCAAAGAGAATTTGCTAAAGTTGGTTTTCGTCCTTTAGAAAAAACAGTATTTCAAGAATTTGCTCACAATTATCCTCCCATCCAAAAATTATTTACAGTTGAAGATTTAGGTGGTTGGAATGCAGTACAAGAGAAATTTTTTAAAGACGGCAGAATTTTTGATCAAATTCAATTAAAAATTAAAAATTAAAAAAGTTATATTTAAGCCAACCCTCAGATTTTTCTCTGCGTCCATCTGCGTTTAAAAATCCATTTCCTGCTGTTAGAATGTAGTTTTAATTTGTATAATTAAAGTAAGTAATACCAATTCACTAAAAGATTGTAACAGATATAAATCGTCAAACCCTTGTCAAATCTGGTATTTCCCATTTTGAATTTTGTTGGCGAAGCCTTGCCGAAGGCTATTTTGAATTTTGAATTGGTATAAGATGCCACTCCGAAAAAGTTTTAACAATTACAAAATCCTAATTTACAAATGATTGATACACAAAACTGGTACATTGTCAAGCGTAAAAATGAAAAATGCGAAATTGTTCCCAGCAACCTGGTGAGGGACGATGATCCAGAAATGATAGAGAAATGGGGGTCTTTTAGTTCACAAGAAGAAGCGATCGCTCGCCGTGCAGGATTAATTAGGGCTGGAAAATGCCAACCCCAATGAATAAGTTTTAATTTTTCTGCGCTGCTGAACTATTTTGACCAGCAGCTTGCTTACCTAAAACCTCGATCGCCTTGGCAAATTGCGGGTCTGCTAGAGTAGCTAATTTTTCCCGCTCATGCAACCACAAATCTTGTCTTTGAGCGTCATTCAATTCTACTTTTACATCCGGGTCAATACCATGCTTATTAATATCTTTGCCGCTTGGTGTATGATATTTGGCGATCGTCACAGCCAAACCTGAACCATCATCCAAAGGTCGTACAGACTGCACCAGACCCTTACCAAAGGTTTGAGTACCCACTAAAAGAGCGCGTTTATTATCCTGCAAAGCACCAGAGAGAATTTCACTCGCACTAGCTGAACCTTTATCTACTAGCACCACCAAAGGTTTATTAGTTAAAGCCCGACCATTGGCTACTTCTTGATCTTGTACACCTTGACGGTCAATAGTAGAAACGATCGTCCCTTTATCTATCCACATCCGAGCAATTTCTACACTAGAGTATAATAACCCCCCAGGATTACCACGCAAATCTAAGACATAACCTGTAACTTGTTTAGACTCTAGCTTCTTAATAGCAGTTTGCATCTCATCAGCAGCATTAGCATTAAACTGGTTTAAACGAATGTAACCAATATTACCTGCTGGCGTTGTTTTTTCAGAATAGCGGACTGGATGAATTTCAATTTCTGCCCGTGTAATGTCAAACCGTTTTTGTTGACCATTACGTAGCACTTTAAGAGTTACCTTAGTTCCTTCCTGACCACGAATTAAGGATACTGCTTGATTAGTATCCATGCCTTTGGTGCTTTTGCCATCAATTTCTAGAATTACATCTTTAGCTAAAATTCCCGCCTTAAAAGCAGGTGTATCTTCAATAGGGGCAATGACAACTATTTCCTTAGTTTTTTCATCCTGACTGATAGTAATACCAATACCTGTAAGTTTCCCAGAGGTATCCACCTGCATATTTTTAAATTCCTCTGGGTTCATAAACCGGGTGTAGGGGTCTTCCAGCTTTTTCAGCATTTCCCGGATAGACTTATAAGCTTCTTCTTGATTACTGTAGGACTTGCTTAAGTATTCCTTACGTACAGCTTGCCAATCTACTTGATTAAATGTACCGTCTACGTACTGACGGTGAATAATTTGCCAAACCTCATCAACTAATTCCTTGGGACTCGGTTTAAATAAAGCCTGACCACGGGGAGAATGAATTCCCAACAGGCTGGTAACAGCAATTGTAGAGAGTGTCACCGCCGTAGCACCTAAAACAAGCCTACTTTTTGTAATCACCATAATGA
Organism: Nostocaceae cyanobacterium; assembly: GCA_035298905.1. Lineage (GTDB taxonomy): Bacteria > Cyanobacteriota > Cyanobacteriia > Cyanobacteriales > Nostocaceae > DATGXB01. Next base: position 9,100 of record DATGXQ010000090.1, read on the forward strand.
CAGCTTTGTCAGAGGGAAAATTTTATAGTCAGTATTGTAATTTGGGGTAGACCGCAGCACCAAAACTCAACTTGGACTGTGGTTTCCTCCCTTAATCCAGCTATTGCTGAGAAAACTCGCCAAAACTCTGGAATGAGCTAACGAAGCAGTCTTTTGCCAGCTGGTAATTTACCTTGTACCTTACAAATCTTTTTGTGCTAAATATTACTTGCGTATCTTTCCTGTGGGATCAACCAAGTTTAGTTAATTTGTATTGGTCAAGATATGTAAACTTCTTTCTACCGGACTTGATGTTTTACTTGGATTTCCTGTGTAGTTCATCCAGAAATAAATCAAAGACCGTGAAAGCAAAACTACCGATTTTCCAATTATACTCACAAGATTTGAGAATTGGGTGGCTTCTTGCATCCTTGATTTGGTTATCTTGAGGTTAAACTAGTTTAATAGTTAACCAACAAAGGGACAAAGAGGAGTCAGAGACCTAATCAAATCCTCCCTATCCCCTGTGTAATAGTGCTGATTTACACCTACGATTTCTGGCTATCTTCCATCGATAGTAGCCATTTTAAGGATCAACCCAGCGACCATCAGCCTTAATCAAATTGATTAACTCTTCTACTCCTTGTTCCTCCGGGACTTTTTTAATTTCCTCCCGACCACGATATAAAGAAATGAAACCGGGATTTTTACCCACATAGCCATAGTCAGCATCAGCCATTTCACCAGGGCCATTGACAATACAACCCATAACGGCAATGTCTAAACCCGTTAAATGCTTGGTAGCTTCTCTGACTTTGTGTAAAACTTCTTCTAAGTTGAATAAAGTCCGTCCACAGGAAGGACAAGCGACATATTCCACCATTGTCTTCCGCAGTCCCAAAGCTTGGAGAATGCTGTAACAGACAGGAATTTCTTTTTCTGGGGCTTCAGTCAAAGAGACGCGAATGGTATCACCAATACCATCAGCCAAGAGTGTAGCAATACCAGCAGTAGACTTAATCCGTCCATATTCCCCATCACCTGCTTCTGTTACACCCAAGTGTAAGGGGTAGTCCATGCCTAAATCATCCATCCGCTTAGCCATTAAGCGATAAGCCGCTACCATCACGGGTACTCGTGAGGCTTTCATGGAAATGACAATATTGTGAAAATCCAAAGATTCACAAATGCGGATAAATTCTAAAGCCGATTCTACCATCCCTTCTGGGGTGTCACCGTAGGTAAATAGCATTCTTTCCGCTAAAGAACCATGATTTACCCCGATTCGCATCGCCTTACCTTGATCACGCAAGGAAATGACCAAAGGTGCTAAAGTTTCGCGGATTTTTTCGCCAATTTCATCAAATTCGGCTTGACTGTATTCAGTACGGTTAGCATTTGGTTTTTCAAATACATACAAACCAGGATTAATCCGTACTTTTTCGATATGCTTGGCGACTTCTAAGGCAATTTTCATGCCATTATGATGCACATCGGCTACAATTGGCACATCCCGGTAAGTTTGCTTTAATTTCTGTTTAATTTCTGCCAACGCTTTGGCATGAGCCATACTGGGTACTGTCACCCGGACTATTTCGCAGCCGATTTCATGTAACCGCCGAATAGCTGCTACCGAACCGTCAATGTCCAGCGTATCCTCATTAATCATTGACTGCACAACTACAGGATAACCACCGCCAATGGTGACATCTCCCACCTTCACCGGACGGGTTTTCCGTCTTTTAATGGTTGTATCGAATGTGGGTTGACTGGATGTTGTATTTACATTACTTAGCGTGGGGAGAGTTTGCATAACCTCGACAGGTAACTTGGCTGTAGTTAAAATATCAGAACAAAAACGATCCTGTTTCCCAGATTGCCATAATTTAGGGCGTTTTGGTTGATAATGTGACCGGAAAAAATAATTTATTTTTAGTGAATATTCTTTCACCCTTTCTAGAAGACGGAGACGACACAAACCAAGTCCACATACGCAGGTTAATTAGATGATAGTGTACCTATTTCTCTGACCTTATGTACAGCATCAATAAAATCAATAGTTTTATTAGTTCCATTACTTTCTTTGTTGTCTTATAGCTTTGAATAATACAAAATAGTAAGATGTGATCATCTGGTGATACTGTAGGGAAAAATAGAATAGCAGGGTGAATAATGATTAATTGTTATGAGTAAAATCCAAATTTTAGATAATTCTTGCGAGGTGCTAAATTTCTAATTCCAAATATGATTAAGACTGCCAAAGATTGGGGTAAAGCAATATATGATGATGATTTCTGTGCTGAACTTTGTCTAAAATAAAATTATCACCATTTGAGATTATTTTTATGGAAGATAAAACCTCTACTTTACAAAACGCAATTGAAGTTGTAGAAGCGTTAGATCCAGAAGAACAATTTTTACTGATAGACATTATTGCCAAACGTCTGCAAAAACTGAGACGAGTCAATTTATTAAAAGAAATGGCTCAAGTGGAAAGTGATTATGCTCAGGGTAATGTAAAAAGAGGTTCAGTTGCAGATTTAATGCTGGAATTGAAAGATTGAATAAATTTTATCGGATTTTATGGGTAATAATGATTTGTCAACTATATAATAAAAAAAATTTAAGTGCTTTGAATTTTACGCGATGATATATATTAAATAGGCTATAATCCTTACTAAACATATAGAATGATTAAAGTAAATTGTGATATGACTACTACAACCATTAATCAATTACCTATTCCCTCTTTCTTTAAACCGGAAAAGGTGGGTGAGGTTTGGCGTGTACCTTACCAAACAAGGGCTGCTGAGGCGGAAGCATGGGCAAAAGAACATAATATTAAATCTGCGGCTGAAGATGAAAAGCGTGTTGCTTTGTTGTTGATTGATGTGCAAAATACTTTTTGTATTCCTGATTTTGAATTGTATGTTGGTGGACAGTCAGGAACTGGGGCAATAGATGATAATAAAAGACTATGTGAATTTATTTACCGCAATTTGGGAGTGATTACAAAAATTATCCCGACGCTGGATACTCACACAGCAATGCAAATTTTTCACCCGATTTTTTGGGTTAATGCAAAAGGTGAACACCCCATACCAGCCGCTACTAATATTACTCCACAAGATATAGAAGCAGGGATTTGGCAAGTTAATCCGGCTATTGCTGGTAGTGTGACAAACGGGGATTTGGAGTTATTAGAAAAACAAGCTTACCATTATGTAAAAAAACTCAGTGAAGATGGAAAATACCCTTTAACAATCTGGCCTTATCATTCAATTTTGGGGGGTCTTGGTCATGCTTTGGTGTCGGTGGTAGAAGAAGCGATATTTTTTCACGCGATCGCGCGTCACTCTCAAACCCAATTTGAACTTAAAGGGGAAAACCCATTAACAGAAAATTACTCTATTTTACGTCCAGAAGTTTTGGTAGGATTTGACCAAAAGCCCATTGCCCAAAAAAATACAAAATTAATTCAGCAACTTCTAGAATATGATGCTGTAATTATTGCTGGACAAGCTAAAAGTCATTGTGTAGCTTGGACAATTGACGATTTATTAACTGAAATTCAACAGGTAGATGCTACCCTCACCCAAAAAGTTTATTTATTAGAAGATTGCACCTCTCCTGTCGTCGTTCCCGGTGTCGTAGATTTCACAGAACAAGCTAACGCCACCTTTGCCAGATTTGCTGATGCCGGAATGCATATAATCAAATCTAACGATCGCATCACCTCATTCATTTAAACTAAAATATTGCTCAACTGTGGCGCAGGAAAACAGAAATAGCCTCTGTGTCCCTCTGCGCTTACCTTGGCGTTCCTCTGCGTTTTTCAGCCCCTTTTACCTTGCTAAATAATCTTTAGGATCTTTCGCTGTCCAACCTAAAGGTTCTTGAGAACGCACTTCAAAATGTAAATGAGGTTGGGCTGTGGTAGGCT
>DATGXQ010000091.1:0-3412 GCA_035298905.1 Nostocaceae cyanobacterium
AAAGGTGCTATACTTGCAGTGGCAGGTAGAGTGATTTTTTGCTGATAGTCTGTAGCACTTGGTTGACGATAAATATAGACTTGAAGTGTAATAGTATCTACAATCCAATAATCAGCTATATTAGCTTGAGCATAAATAGGAATCTTGATTTGTTGGTCAACTTCTAAACTACTATCAGCCACTTCAATTAAAAGTAGTATTTCGGCAGCATTAGGATGATGATCAATATCAAAGTTAGGGTCAATTTCGACTACGGCAATATCTGGTTCTGGTTCTGAAGTAGAAAGAGTAATTGGTGGTTGTATTCTAATATCAGCCTTACCGTGCAGTAATTTTTGCAAATAGCTATCGATACGCTGTGTAGTTCCAGCATGAATAGGACTTTGTGGACTCATTTGCATAATGTTACCGTCTAGAAGTTCAACTTTGTCTTCAGTTGTCAGGATACCAGCATCAATCATGCGGTGATATTCTTCAACTGTCCAGAGACGATTTTGAGTAGTAGTCATAATTTTTACATCAAGTAGATTTGTGCAATTTCAGGAGTCAGGAGACAAATGTATTCTGAAGGAGTGGTGAATAAATAAAGGGTTTAATAAGCTCACTTTTTAGGACAGTCTGTAGGTAAGGTATAAAACCATTCTTACTTAATTCTGACTCCTGAATTCTGACTCCTGAATTCATTTTCCTGCATTTTTCAGAAAGTGTTGCCAAGTATGTGCCGTTGGACATAGCATCAACAAGTGGCATTTTTGCTAAAAAGTAGGAGATACAGCAGGATTTGGAGTTAATAATTATTAATTCTCAAAAATCTATAACTTATTACCGATGCACTCAATAGTTGAGTTAGAGTAACGATGAATCAAACCGATTTAGCTTTTACCCCAGCTTTAGAGTTGGCACAATTAATTCGTAATCGAGAAATTTCGCCTCTAGAACTGGTAGAAATATATTTGGAACGTATACAGCGAATAAATCCCCAACTAGGGAGTTATTTTACAGTGACAGCAGATTTAGCGATCGCTGATGCTAAAGCCAAAACCGAATTACTCACCACTACTTCCGAATTACCGCCTTTCTTCGGTGTTCCCACTGCCATTAAAGACTTAAATGCTGTAGCAGGTGTAACTTGTACTTACGGCAATCCGGCTTTATTAACTAATGTTGCCGAATATGATGATGGCGTAGTTAGCTTGATGAAAAAAGCGGGATTTATCATATTAGGAAAAACCGCTACTTCGGAATTAGGTTCTTATCCCTACAGTGAACCTACGGGTTTTCTCCCTTCCAGAAACCCTTGGCATTTAGAATATACTTCTGGTGGTTCTAGTGGTGGTGCAGCCGCAGCCGTAGCAGCCGGATTATGTGCGATCGCACAAGGTTCTGACGGAGGTGGTTCAATCCGGGGACCTGCGGCTTGTTGTGGAGTGGTAGGAATTAAACCAGCGCGGGGAAGAGTGACCAAAGCACCAGTAGGCGATCGCATTGGGGGAATTGCAGTTAATGGGCCGATCGCCAGAACAGTAGCCGATGCAGCCGCAATGTTAGATGTTATCTCCGGCTATGTGACTGGTGATCCCTATTGGCTACCAGATCCTCAACCTTCATTTCTCAGTGCTACTCAAACAAAACTTAATAATTTGCGAATTGCTTTTAGTACCCAAATTCAACCTTTGGGAGTAGCCGATACAAATTGTCAACAAGGTGTTCTACAAACAGTCCAATTATTAGCACAATTTGGACATGAAATTATAGAAACATCCCCAGATTTTAGCGGTTTAGTTGAACCATTTCAAATCGTTTGGCAAGCGGGAGTAGCTGCGGCTGGAATCCCGGTAGAAGCATTACAACCCCTCAACCGTTGGTTAATCAGTAGAGTTGGTTCTGTAGCGGAATATTTGCAAGCACTAGCCAAATTGCAAATAGTTTCTCGCCAAATTATCGCCTTTTTTGACTCATTTGATATATTAGTTTTGCCGGTGTATTTGCATTCACCGATTCGGGTGGGTGAATGGTCTCACTTGAGTCCAGAAGAGACATTCCACAATATCATTCATTGGGTAGCACCTTGTCCCGTGGCTAATGCTACAGGACTACCAGCGATCGCTATTCCTACAGGTTTTGATCGTAACGGTTTACCTATTGCTGTACAGTTAATTGGTAAACCTGCGGCTGAATCTACTTTAATTAGTATTGCAGCTGAATTAGAAGTCGCTAATCCTTGGATTCAACACCGCCCGCAGATATCTCTGTAATGGCCAAATTGCAGACTTAGAAACAAAGTTTTTTAAGTCTGCAAATCTTTATCTTACTGTTTAAGCTAATGGAATTTACTTTAATTAATACACTCAATATACTACAGCAGGGAACAGGGAACAGGGAACAGGGAACGGGGTTGAAAGTCTCTTGATATATGGCTTTTATCTTAGAGTTTGTACCTCATTTACCTGAAACCTGCTGTATAAGATTTCTCCTTCCCAAATAAATATAATTTTTTTTAATTTTACATAATTCTCTCCACAGCCACTGATAAATCTCTGTATTGGATTACTTACTAATCCAAAAGTAATGCCTTAGTCATTACTTAATCAATGCTTAGGAATAGCCAGCTATTCTCTAAGTTAGTTTGTTTTGGTTTATTACTCAACAAACCATTCTAGAAATCTGTAAATTGAGGTACATCAAAATGCCAAACCTGAAATTAGAAGACTTAGATAAATCACCCATTTCTTTTGATTTAACTGAAGAAGATATTAAATCAATTAAAGGTGGTACTGTTTCTAAACCTTTACCAACTTGTCCATTTCCTATCCAAATTTACATCATTAGAATTGCCCCAGCACCAATAGACTTAGAACCATAATCTAGCGGTGAATTTTCATCTCAAGGTAAATTTAAACAGCTTTAATTATACCTTGGGATGCAAACTCATAGGTCATCAAAAATTTTCCACAAATTGCCAAAAATGAAGTTATGAATAACGTAAGTGAATTAGCACTGAATTATCTACAACGTTACAACTGCCAGTTTACTGAAGATTATCAAAACGTTTTAAGAGTGGCCTGCGAAACTTATCCACCACCACACGGTATGGCATGGTATGGTAATTTGTATCGTCAATGTGCGCGACAAACTGATTGGTTTGTCAATTCTCTCATTACCAATGCTGCTGAAGAAGGAGATGGTGCTAGAGGAGTTTGGAAATTTTCACAGCACATTAAAAATCAAGAAATTGCTGAGTTAGTTCGCAATCATTCTATTGATGAATCTCGCCATTCCAAAATGTTTGTTTCGCTCCTCAATATACTTTTTCCTACCAAAATAGAAGCAGAATTGCGTAATAAATTGCAAGGATTATCACCAGAATATTATCCTCATCAACACCCACCAATTGAACCACCGGCACCTGATA
>DATGXQ010000092.1:0-4092 GCA_035298905.1 Nostocaceae cyanobacterium
ACCCGCCACAATGATCATATAATAACTGGCTCTACCGCTCCCCTTATAGTAAACAATATTAATTTAATTTTTGTAGGTTGGGCTGAGGGAGGAAACCCAACATTTTCGGGCATTTTTTGGGTTTAACTTCCCTACGGGACGCTACGCGAACGTTTAACCCAACCTACTAAATGCCGTTTTGCATAAAATGAACGGTAGAGCCTAATAACTGAACAAGATTCTCTAGTTAGATGAGGCAGATTTAGTTTTTAGGTTGTCATATAATGTAATAATTTTTTGCACATTTAATATATGTTCTGGAGAAATTTCTGGGTTTTCTGACTCCGTAGCTATAATTAATTCACCGAGAGTATTATTGGCTATTTCATTAATAGAATCAATTAATAGATTCGGCATAGTAATATTGGCTTCTGCTATTTGCTTAATTTTAGCTTTTGGGTTATCTTGCTCAACTATAGCTTTTAATACTTGAATTTCATAGGCTGGGAGATGTTCGAGAAAGTTAGTCCATTCTGTGGGTAAATTTTCTGTGTTATTTTGGGCATAAGTTGCGGGCTTAAATGGTTCGAGCAATTCATCAAAAGGAAATGACTCAATCTCACCTTCTGGTTCTATATCTTCTGCTACTTCCTGATTGAGCGTTTCCATTTGTTGTAGTAGTTCCCAAACTTGATTTTGCAATAAGTCACGCTCATCTTGTAACAGGTAAATTTGGCTTTGAATCTGATTGAGTTCTGTTTGTCGTGTGGTGGTTTGAAGTTGTAAGGAATTGAGGCTATTTTCTAAATTTTCTCTAGTAGATTTTGTATTGGCGAGTAGCTGATTTTGTTTGATTACTTCTGTTTCTAATTCATGAATTTCCAGCCGCAATTCATATAATTTTTCTTCTAGTTGGGGTTTTAGTCTACCTAGTAAAGTGATATTACTTTCAGCTTCTTGTTTTGCTTGCTGAAGTTCTTCTATTTGATTTTGTAACTGATTAATTTCGGCACGAGAAACGTTACAATTTAATTCTAGACGGCGTTTTTCAGATGTAAGATTAGAGCAAGTATTATTAAGTTCTTCGGAATTTCTTTCTAAATTTTTAACTTCGGCTTTTAGTCCATTAATTTCTGCTTCTAGCTGCTTTTTTTGAGCGGCAAATGTGCCTAGTTCACGCTGTAAACTATCTCTTTGATTACGAGAGTCTAGAATTTGATTTTGTAATTTTTGTGATTCTGTATAGAGGTTATTACTATGCTCGTCTAGTTGTTTAAGTTCTCGAATAATGCGAGATTTTAGCCCTTCCATCTCTCTAATTTTGCGGTGGAGAGAACTTAAAACGAGCATTTCCTGATTTCTGCGGCGTTTATCGACAACTATGGCTGCTGAATAAGTCGCAATAACGGTGACTATAGCTGTCACAAATGCTTTAGTAAAATCCCAGTTGGGGACAAGGCTGAGTCCAAAACTGACACTAAATGCGACTATGCCTAATATTAATCGATTGCTGACTATTACTGGTTGCATCTTGTTAGTTTTGAGTGTAATCAAGTGATTGGAACTATTGGTGATTAATTTCATTTCTATTTACATTGGCGGGAAAATCAAGTTATATGTGAGTTGGCATAACATTGTTGGCTATGAGTGAAAAATTGCAGTCAATAATAGTTTAGTTTAATGTTTAGGTGTCAGTTATATCTTTATTTTCACCAAATAGGGCTAAGTCAGCTTGCAGAAAGTCAATAAACTGTCTTGCTGTTCTACCTGAACGTCCATTATGCCTAGTTGCCCATTGTAAGGCTTGATATTCTAAATCTGATTGAGTGATGTTGATGTCTGCTTGTGCTGCCAGGTGTTGGACAATTTTTAGATAGGTTTTCTGGTCTGCGGGTTCAAAGGTTAAGGTTAACCCAAAGCGATCGCTAAATGACAACTTCTCTTGCATTGTATCCCAAGCATGGACTTCTTCATGATCTTTGGGGGCGGGTCTGTCGGTAAAATATTCGCGGATTAAGTGACGACGGTTAGAAGTAGCACACACAATTACATTTTGCGGTCTAGCAGTTAAACTGCCTTCTAAAACCACTTTTAGGGCTTTGAAAGCATCATCATCTTCTTCAAAAGACAAATCATCTACAAAGATAATAAATTTTTGGGGCAGTCCTCGCAACTGTTCAACAATTTGAGGTAGGTCATACAATTGAGATTTTGTAACTTCGATTAAGCGCAGATTTCTATGCTTATATTCATTCAGCAAAGCTTTAACTAAAGAAGATTTACCAGAACCGCGACTACCATAAAGTAATATATGCAGTGCTGTTTTACCTGATAATAAAAACTCTGTATTTTTGATTAAAACAGCTTTTTGTGATTCATACCCCACCAGTCCATTTAACTTGACCGGATCAGGATAGGGAATGCCAATAAATTGACCATTTTGCCAACGAAAAGCACTATATTCTGCAAATATACCCAAACCGAATTGGTGATAATGTGCTGCTAAATCTTCTACAGCTTCAGCCCAATTTTCTAACTGTTGTAAGGCAGCTAAAAAATTTGTTTCTAGGCTCATATTTTCTGGTTCTAGATACCAAACTACAGGCGATACTGGTAAGTGAGTAACAACTTGTACCCATTCGCCTAAAACAGCACTGTTACATTCACAAAGACTTTGCAGTATTTGTAAATCATGGCGAGCTGCGGCAATTAATGCAGGAGGTATGTGGGCAAATTCTCGCTGTTGAGCCAGTCTAGTAAAAGGATTATCAGCAATGAGAATTTGATGAATTAGGTATTCTTCCCAGTTTTGATTGCTGGCAGCTAAAGCTTGAAAATAATTGCCGTAGGCTTGAAAACAATCCTGTCCATCGGCATCGGTGTAGCGTATAGCTTGTAACAGGTCGAGAAAAGCTCTCCCCACTTTACCTTGCAGGACTGACTGATAAAGTAAAAGTGATGTTGCTTGGCGCTGGAGGGTTTGAATTTTTGTGTAGCGTGATGTGTTTACCGTTGTCATCGCTGGATGATCCATCAATCAATTAGGTAGTGGGAAAATTTTCTGCTGATTCTGAAAGTTAAATCAAAATTTACATGGGATGTAAAGATGAATTTAGGTATTGTGGTAGCCCTTGGCTATGGGATTCTGGTGTTAATAGGTGGCATCATTGGTTATTTTCAGGCTAAAAGTAAGGTTTCTTTACTTAGTGGGGGCGTTAGTGGTTTATTAATAATTTTTGCGGCCTTGGGTCAACTTCAAGGTTTAACCTGGGGTTTGACTTTAGCAGCTTTGATTACTGGTATTTTAGTGGTTTTCTTTGCCTTCAGGCTAGTTAAAACCCGCAAGTTTATGCCTAGCGGATTAATGATTATTTTGGGTACATTAGCATTAGCCGTGATGGTCAATCAAATATTTGTCTCTAAGTAGTTTAACTTTGTGACTAAGAATAATTATATTTAGTACATAGATATTATTACACCTTTAAATTTTTTGTCATCAATGTGTTACACCCATCAGGGGTAGAACCCGACTTGCGATCGCTACAACTAAGGTGCTATTTCTTTTCCAGTTGATAGGTGAGATGAGTTAGTAATCAAAGTAACAGGGTACTGAAGCTTACTGGCATGAATAATTGACAACAATCACTGAAAACATCCGGTTTTCCGGCTGTAGCAGTGATAAATAAGAATATTAATGTTACAAGTCAGGCTGGCTACAGAGAAAAATCTCTGAGATTGATCAACACTTCCTTTCACAACTCAAACAGAACTGGCATATTACCAAGATAAGAAATTGTTATGGAAAATACAATTGTCGATTTTAGAACTAGCCAATCCCCATTTAGTAATAACTGTTGGCCAAGAAATAAGATTAAATATCAATTAAATGATGATGAGGGTTTATAACTCTATCCATCGGCAGATAGGAAAATCAAAAATATCAACCCCCAGATAGACTCTATACAAACCCAAATGTTTATCCTGATAGCTTCAAGTATTTTTATTGTTCTGATTGAGATATAAAAAATAATTAAATTATATTGCCATTTTGGCAGTTCTTTCTGTGACAAATAAGATATTAATAGATAGTGTCTATAGTGATTGATCTAAGCC
>DATGXQ010000093.1:0-10710 GCA_035298905.1 Nostocaceae cyanobacterium
CTTCTAATATTTCTTGTACAAGCTGGCGATATCTAGTTAGTTTATCCATAATAAAATTATTTATTAATTAAAATCTTAAATAAGAATTTAAGGGCATTTTTGCAAGATTTATTTTTGGATAAAAGCATTCACAAATAATTATTAAGATTTGGTTTTAAACCAATGTCATAACTTTCTCATATTCTTCTTTATGACTTTGTAAGGCATCCCAAACATCAATTTTTTGTTGAAGATTTAACCACAGCCTGGGTCCGTTCCCTAAAGCTTTACCCAGACGAATCGCTATATCTACCGTAATTGATTTTTGGCCATTAATAATTTCTTCTATTGTTTGATTAGATACGCCTAAAATTTCTGCAAATTTGGTAGTATTAATATCTAAATCATCGAGAATATCCGCAATTACTTCACCTGGATGTATTGGTCTTGTTAATCTATCTTGAGTAATATCTTGCCAGTTATTCATAACCAATACCTTTAATAATTAATACCATATTAACACAAAATTTAATGGTAATCTTCCAGATTTACATCATAAGCATTACCATCTTCAAATTTAAATGTTATCCGCCAGTTTCCTGATACTTTGATTGACCAAGTTCCTTTTCTATCTCCTTTTAATTCATGTAAATCATAACCCGGTAATCTAATATCTTCTACCATTAAAGCTGAGTCTAGCACTTCCAGTCTAATTCTAATTTTCTTTTCTAAATTTGGGGGAACTCCTTTATTAAGGTTTTCTCTAAACAAATTTTCTAATGCTTTATTTTTAAATGTTTGAATCATCTATTTTTGATTTTTCAATTTTATCTGATTATTAAGGCAGGCATGATGCCTGCCCTACAGATTATTCTATCCCTTCGATGCGGTTTTCAACTTCTTGGTACAGGTCGCGCAGGAGGTCTAGGTTTTCCTCGCTGGTTTCCCAGTAACCGCGTCCGTTGACTTCCAACAGGGTTGTTACCATTTTGCGGAAGGAATGAGGGTTAAGATTCATTAAGCGATCGCGCATTGCTTCGTCTTTAATAAATGTCTCGTTGGCATCCTCATAAATCCAGTTATCTACAGCGCCAGCAGTCGCACTCCAACCCATTGTATTTACTAACCGTTTGGAGAGTTCCCGCACACCTTCGTAACCGTGAGATAACATCCCTTCGTACCATTTGGGGTTTAATAATTTGGTACGCGCATCTAAACGCACTGTTTCGGATAATGTCCGTACTTGGGCGTTAGCGGTTGTAGTGTCTGCGATGTAGGATGCTGGTTTTTTCCCATCTCCCCGCAAGCTAGATACTAATTTGGTGGGGTCGGAGTCGAAGTAGTGGGATACGTCGGTTAAGCTGATTTCCGAAGAGTCCAAGTTTTGGAAGGTTGCATCAGCAGTTTTTAATGTGCTTTCAAAAATCTGCCGTGATTGTTCCATCATACCGGGGTTATCTGCACTGAAGGCAAAGGATTTCCGGGTGAGGTACATTTCTTGTAATTCTGCTTCGCTGTCCCAGGTGCTATTCTCAACTGCTAAGTTGATGTTAGAAGAATAAGAACCGGAAGCGTTGGAGAATACGCGGGTTGCTGCTTGACGTAAGTTAATACCCAAGTCTTCAGCTTGTTTTAAGGCGTGTTTGCGGACAAAGTTCATCTCTAAAGGTTCGTCTGCTTCTGCGGCCATTTTTACGGCTTGGTCTAGCAGGTTCATTTGGTTGATGAACAGGTCGCGGAATACTCCAGAACAGTTAATAACCACATCTATTCTGGGTCTGCCTAATTCCTCTAAAGGTATTAATTCTAACTTATTGACTCGACCCAAAGCATCAGGAACTGGTCTAACACCGACCATCCACATGATTTGCGCCAGTGATTCCCCGTAGGTCTTAATGTTATCTGTTCCCCACAGTACACAGGCGATCGTCTCTGGCCATTTACCATCATTCTCGGCTTTGTTCCGCGCCAACAGTCTATCAACCACAATCTTAGCTGATTGCACAGCCGCCGCAGTGGGAATAGATTGAGGATCTAAAGCGTGGATATTCTTACCTGTGGGTAATACATCCGGGTTGCGGATGGGGTCGCCACCGGGTCCGGGGAGAATATACTCACCTTCCAAACCTTTGAGTAATGCACCCAGTTCGTTATCTGCACAAACTTGTTGGAGACAGAACTCTAAATACTCGAACAGGGGTTTTAATGCAGAGGTGTCAACTTTGGGATAACCGACTTTGTGCAATGCTTCTACCCAAGGTTCTTTTTTACCCATGTTGAAGAAGTTCAACTTGGAAACTAGAGAAACTCGACCGTTGGCATCGGTTTGTTCTTGGACTAAAGCGCCGACAGCCGCACGGGTAGCCAAGGTAATATCTTGTAATAGTTGCACATCTTCCAAAACGCCTAAGTCGCTATTTTTGTAGATGTCGTCAATGTTCCGTCCCAAGCTATTGGCGATAATCCGGGGTAAACTGAGAATTTCTTCTTCTTGACGATCTAAGCTGGCAATATTTACCAGAGTTGCGACGGCTTCTTCGGCGCTTGGTGGTTTACCAATGACGTGCAAACCGCAAGGTAATAACCGTGATTCAATTTCCATCAACTTGCGGTAAACGCTTCCGACAATGTTATCCCGTTCTTCCGGGGTCATGTCTTTTGCGTCGGTTTCCGGTAAGTTAATATCTTTGTCTAAGTTCACCATCCGGCATTTATCCATGATGGTGTTAACAATGGGGATACCGCGACCGCTATCTTTTAAGGTTTGGTAAGAACCGATTAACTCGCTGAGTTCTTTTAACCCTTTGTACAAACCGGCGTTTTCTGCGGGTGGGGTGAGGTAGGAAATGGTTTCTGCGTAACTCCGACGTTTGGCAATGGTGGCTTCGCTGGGGTTATTTGCAGCGTAGTAATATAAGTTAGGAATTGTGCCAATTAGGTTATCAGGATAACATTCTCCTGACATCCCCATTTGCTTACCTGGCATAAATTCCAATGAACCATGTGTACCAAAGTGTAACACGGCATCAGCACCCCAAATCCGCTCTAAATAGGTGTAATAAGCGGCGAAACCGTGGTGAGGACTAGCGGAACGGGAGAATAATAACCGCATGGGGTCGCCTTCATAACCAAAGGTCGGCTGTACACCAATGAAGACGTTACCAAATTCTTTCCCGTAGATTAAGAGATTTTGTCCGTCGCTGTTCAGGTGTCCTGGTGGTGGTCCCCAGTTTTCCTCTAAACGTTGAGAGTATGGTGTCAGTGCTTCATATTCTGGCACGGACATTTTGTAAGCAATGTTGAGTTCTGGACTAGCGTACTGCGCTTGTGCGTCGTGGATGACTTGTTCCATCAACTCTTTAGCACTTTCTGGTAAGTCGCGCACGTCGTAGCCGTTGTTTCTCAAGGCTTTCATGACTTCGTAGATTGAACCGAATACATCTAAGTATGCGGCTGTTCCTACGTTGCCTTTATCTGGTGGGAAGCTGAAAACGGTAATGGCGACTTTTTTGATTAATTTGGGTTTGCGGCGCAGGGTAGCCCACTTTAAGGCACGTTGAGCTACAGATTCGATTCTGTCTTGTAAGGCGATCGCTCTTCCTGTGGCCCCATCTCTACCGGATAATATAATGGGTTCGATCGCTCCGTCTAGTTCTGGAATGGCAATTTGTAAAGCTACCTGAATCGGGTGTAAACCCAAGTCACTATCTAACCATTCTTCTGTAGTTTGGAATACCAAAGGTAGAGCCACCATGTACGGACGGTTGAGGCGTTTTAGTGACTCAATCGCTTTCGGGTGGTCTTGTCTAGCTGGTCCACCAACTAAAGCAAATCCGGTTAAAGATACTACCGCATCTACTAAGGGTAACTTGGTAGTTGGTTCATAGAAATAAGCATCAACTGGTTTGGAGAAGTCTAACCCACCGGCAAATACAGGTACAACTCTGGCCCCTAATGCTTCCAACTCCTGCACCATGGCCACATAATGGGCATCATCGCCGGTGACTAGGTGAGTACGTTGTAAAACCAAACCCACACAAGGCGCTAAGGGGTCTTTCAAATCGCGGGAGATATCCCGCCGCACAGAATACCAGTTGAGATATTCTCGGATATCCTCGAACATGGTGGTAGCCATGGGATGCCAAATCCCCATATCTGGATAAACTACCGGTTCTTGATATTCGACGGATGGTAAGCTTTGTTTATCTACACCTTTTAATACATATTTATCAGCCAGCATTAACAAGAAGTTTTCCAGGTTTTCTGCTGAACCTCCTAGCCAATACTGAAAACTGAGCATGAAGTTTCTGGCATCTTGTGCCTTTTCCATGGGTAGGAATTTCAACACCTGGGGCAGCGTCCGTAATAACTTCAGCATCCCATCTTGGAAGCTAGCACCAGATTTCTCTTTGCGCTTCTTCATGAATTGAGCGATCGCACTCTTCGATTGTCCCAACTGCGCCAAAGAAAAACTACCCATTTTGTTCAGGCGCATTACTTCCGGCATCGAAGGAAAGACCACCGCTACATCTAAATTATCACGGTGTGGTTCTACTGCTGCAACTACTTTTTGTGCTAAGTCTTCAATGAAAATCAGGGAAGCTATAAATATATTGGCATTTGCTACATCACGTTGGAACTCAGCATAGTTCTCAGCGTCCCGCAACTCCTCAATTAAGTATCCACTGATTTCGATCGCCAGGTCAGGGTTATTAGCATTAATTTCCCTTACCGCTTGCGACAACGAACTTTGATATTGGGACTCAAGCACGACATAGACCACCTTGATTAAATTACGTCCGCGTAAGTTATCAGGCGCAATATGTCGAATGGTGGACTTGACGTGGGTGAACATTCAGATAAGCTCCTTTCAGGCGTGTTCTCTACTGGAAGTTCATCACGGCTGACGCTGCCGCTCGTAACTTCATTAATTTTCGGCAATTAAGAGTTTTTTAGCAGAAAACTCCTACTCAGTGGGAATTTTGCCCCCCAACTGACACAAAATGATATAAAAAACGTCATTTTAATTAATAAATCTTAACAAAGATTCTAGCTTTTCTCAGACCTGTGTAAATTATATTTACATATTTAGTTAACTATTTAGCTATATAATCATACCAAAAAACAGAAAATATTGTAAAGTGATCATATATTTCATTTGATTTTTTAATGTTTAAGTTTTAATTTAATTATTCAATGTACTTCCAGAATAACCGATTTGTTAAATTTGCAAATTAAAAAATATTACTAGAAGCTTGAGGATTAACTCCACCAAAGTCTACAATAAATATCTGAGAGTTGAATATGTATTAGTTAGGAGTTATAATCTATTCTTGATTTACTTCATAATTTAGTATAAAAATCAATGAGTGACAATTTACTTGGGATACACAAAAAGCTGAAATTAACATTCAAAAACATGGAATTTATTTTGAAGAAGCAAAATCTGTTTTTATTGATGATAATGCTCGTTTAATTTATGATCCTGATCATTCGCAAGAAGAAGATAGATTTATTCTATTAGGAATGAGTGTTTATTATCGCGTTTTAGTTGTTTGTCATTGTTATCGGGAAAATGATACAAAAATTAGGATTATTTCCGCCAGAAAAGCAAATAAATTAGAACAAAAACAATATCAGGAGTTCTTAACATGAGAGAACATTATGATTTTTCCCAATCTGTCAAAAATCCCTATTCTAAACAGTTAAAAGAACAAGTGACAATTGATTTAGAAAAGGATATAATTCAATACTTTGAAGAAATAGCTCAAGAAACAGGTATTTCTTATCTAAAATTAATTAACCTTTATCTGCGTGAATGTATGGAAAATAAACGCAAGTTATCGTTAATAGAAAGTAACAATTAAATCCGTATTTCCAGAAGTGGATAATTACAAAAACGCTATCTTTTGTCAAAACACTTGGAAAATGCGGGGTCTTAAGGAGATTTTCAGAGTAATTTCTATTTACATAAATGTTTGGTTATTTGATTATATAGGTGGGCATTTTTTAAGATTTTCCGCTTATATTCACAATTTTCGCCAAAATGCCCACCCTACACATACTATTACCTTCCGATAAAGTGCATAACTTTAGACTGGTGTCAAAATCTATTCACTTATTCCATAGGTAATGTGAGTCACAAGGGAGAAGAATCTTGCTGTTTTTCTTTTGTGGATAGTATAAATTATCCTGCTTAAAGCCTCGATTAACCAACCACTGCGGAAAGTTAGGGTTCTTTATATCTGATGCAACGATATTAATGATAATCTCATCCTGTTGGTACATTTCTCTAACTAAATACTTCAGGAAGTATGTACCATATCCCTGTCCAGAAAGTGAGTCAGGGAGTTGAGCATCAAACTCGTCTATGTACCAATGATCATTTTTGCGCTTGTACCTTGCATAGCCTGTTATCTTACTCAGGTAAGACATCCTGTAGCAAGTGTAACCATATATTTGATGATCTTGTTGGTCTCGTAGATCATCATAGTTTTCCTCAATACTTACACCTTCTAGAAGCCTAAGTGGTTGTAAATAATTGATGCTCATTCCACTCCTATATCAGTAATAAAAACTATTGAAAGATTGTATTCAACTGTTCAGCAGCTAATTTTAGCATTGTCTAAGATTATGAGTATAACAGTGCGATCATTAAGAATATTCTCATTTAAAGGTAAAATTCGATTAGTAAATCTTTGTTCAAGCGTTTGTAGCAATTTCTGAAATTTTTGATAGCGACTTGGTTGAGATTTTTCTATTCTCACAATTCCTTTTTTAATTTCAGCCATAGTGATAATGCTAATAAACAAACTACTTTCTTCTTGTGCATCTATCCAGTTAATAACTTGTTGACATGGTTGTTTTTTGACCAGAAATAACACAAGTATCTAATAAATAAGTCATAATGTAATATCTCTACCTGTATCTTCATCTCGTTCAAATAATGTTTCAGTTTCTTCTAATTCAGGTAAAAGCAGAAGTTCCGATAACTTTAACTGAGATTTATCTGATTGAGAAACTTTAAGTTTTTCTAACTCACATAACCAACGTTGAAGAATAGTATTTTGTTCTTCTATTGGCAAAGTTTCAACTGTTTCTATAACTTTTTGGAGTAATTCTGTATTCAGAATTTCATGCAAGGAATCAAGGTATTTATCCATTATATCTTAAAATCTGGTTCAAATGATACTGTTTTTATATTTCTCTGCCTCTGTGTCTGGAGTGGTTCGTTAATAAAAATAATTACTTTCACAGTATAATATAAAAAAGAATCAGACTTTCCCAACCAAAGGAGTAAACACCATGCAAGAACAATTAACCGATTATCAACAAGAACTAACAGAACGCATTTCCACTGTTGTAGATAAACTCTTTCGGGGGAGTAGCTTCTACATGGTAAAATTAGACCAGCATGAAATGACCGAAATGCTGATTGAATTATTTAGCAGATTGTCTCCAGAAGAAATGAGAGCAATTAAAGAACATGATTTAACTAGAAGGATTAGTAAAATATTAACATTAGAAGCGGTTGCGGGAACATTAAACGACTTATCACCAGAAGAAATAGCGATTTTTGATGCAGCAGTAGAAGGAAAATAATAAAGTGAATTATTTACTCGATTCAAATATCGTTAGTTACGCCTTAAAGAAAAATACAACTATAAATAGTAAACTCAGAGAGTTAAGCTTTCTCGGTTCACAAATATTTATTAGTTGTATCACTTACTATGAAATTAAACGAGGACTTTTATCTATTAATGCTACCAAGCAATTAGTAGACTTGCATGGATTTTGTAATGATTATTCAGTCCTATTCTTAGATGATTTAGCCATCATTGAAAAATCCTGTGAAATTCACGCCAAATTAAAAGCAAAAGGTACACCAATACAAGATGCTGATGTTTTAATAGCAGCTACCGCCATTGTCCGCGATTTAATTCTTGTTTCTAATGATTCTGATTTATCAAGAATTGAAGAAGTTAAGTTAGAAAATTGGCTATTATCATAATCTTGATTTTTATTTTTCACTAATTATTTAATTGTGTGCTAACCAAGTTTCTAAATCCGCTAAACTTGAAAAATCTAGTAAAGCTTCTGCAAAATCTTCTAGTTTAGTTAAACATAAATTTTCAATTTGCCCTTGTAAAGCTGGCGAAACCTTCCCAAACTTGCGACGCACCAACCGCATAACTAAAGAAAGTGCTGCTTCCTGTAAAATATCTTGATAAATTACCGATTCACGCATAGAAACTATGATAAAATAACTAGAAAATGCCTCTATTCACTTTGATTTTGTGCTAACCAAGTTTCTAAATCAGCCAAACTCGAAAAATCTAGTAAAGCCTCTCCTAAATCCTCCAATTTAGTTAAAGGTAAATCTTGAATTTGCAACTGTAAAGCTGGTGTAACTGTCCCAACTCGACGACGCAGTTGTCGCATAACTAAAGAAAATTCCCCTTCATGTAAAATATCTTGATAAATTACCGACTCGCGCATAAAATCTCTCCGCAGTAATTGTCTAATTAATTCCTTATTTAACACTAACCCAGCTAAAATTGCTGTTGATGCAGCCACATTACTTTGATTTCTGGCATGATCAATTTTTGCCAGTTGTTGAGATACTTGTTCTAGAGTTGCGGCTTTATCTTCAGTTTTACTGAGTGTAGCAAAGGGTAACAAACCAGGAGAACCTAAAAAAATCTCTGTTGGTTGTTCCCACAAACGGATTACGTCAAATTCATGACGGGTCTTTTCTAGTATAAACTCAGTTTGCTGGACTAATTCAGATTTACTCGGTTGCAGGTAAATAACCACTTGGTGCATTTTTTTGTGAGGAAACCTGCGATACACCCGCAAACGATAATCTGTCATACGAAACGGAATATCTGCTTTTGGTTCGGTTTGAAATTCCAAATGCAGTACAATATCATCTGACTGTAACAAAATTAAAGCATCAGCCCTAATTGGTTCAAGAGATAATTCAGATGGACTAAGTTCAGTCAGTGTAATTGCTTTGCCAAGTAACCAATTTGCAAAGTCAGTGGAAAATGATTCCGCGAGAAACTTACATACATTGTCAAACATAGCTTAGTATTTTATCAGTATTGTTTTATTTTTAGAACCTATAAATAAATCCCGTAACAATTAACTGATGACAAAAGTAGACATTCTCATTCTTTCTAATGGACCGGGTGAAGTTACTACTTGGGTGCGTCCAGTGGTAAAAGCCTTAAGACAACAATTAGGTAATGACCGTGAGCAATTGCGAATTTCTGTGATATTATCGCCTTGTCCCAATGCCACAGGTAAAGAAGTCGATATAGTCAAATCTTATCCAGAAGTTGATAGAGTCCAAGCAGCAGAAAATTTTTGGAACTTTTTACTATGGGGAAAAACAGCCGAAAATTGGGACTGGAGAAGTCAGGGAGTAGTAATTTTTCTGGGAGGAGATCAAATATTTCCTGTTATTATCGGTAAAAAACTCGGATATCGTACAGTCGTTTATGCTGAATGGGATGCAAGGTGGTATCAATGGATCGATCGCTTTGGCATCATGCAGCCCAAAATAGCGGAAACTGTCTCTCCTCAATATGTCCATAAATTTACTGTAGTCGGCGATTTAATGCTAGAAGCAGCGAAAAAGGCTCACACCTCAGCCAGTAATGAGCTAATAGGACTTTTACCAGGGTCAAAAGCTGCTAAACTAACTCAAGGAGTGCCACTGATGTTAGCTATAGCCGAACACATCCACGCACATAAACCCCAGACTAAGTTTTTCATCCCTGTAGCCCCAACATTAGATTTACAAAACTTAGCCAGTTTTGCTAGTCCAGAAACAAATCCATTTATCAAAACTTTCGGATGTTCTGGTGCTAACCTCATCACCACCCCTCCCACCCTCAAAACCAATACGGGTTTAACCGTAGAACTAATACAACAAAACCCAGCTTATGACATCCTCGCTCAGAGCGGTCTGTGCTTAACTACCGTAGGTGCAAACACGGCAGAACTAGGTGCTTTGGGTGTACCAATGATTATTCTATTACCTACACAACAGCTAGATGCAATGCGTTCTTGGGACGGTTTACCAGGAATATTAGCTAATTTACCGGGGGTAGGTTCAACATTTGCTAAGTTGATTAATTGGTGGTTTCTGAGACGCAAAGGTTTATTAGCCTGGCCAAATATTTGGGCGCAAGAAGAAATTGTACCTGAGTTAGTAGGTAAACTGGAAGCGGCAAAAGTCGCAGAAATGGTATTAGACTGGTTAGCACATCCAGAAAAGTTAGAATCTATCCGCGCGAAACTGCGTCAAAGTCGTGGTGAAAGTGGTGCAGCCCAAAAGTTAGTTACTCTGGTAAAAGAAGAGATAGAAAAATTAAATTAAGAACAATAAGTTAATTGGGTATCCACTTTTTGATATGCTAAATTCTTGTCCTTGCTTGTAAAATATTTGTACAGTAAGAATTTGTAAACTTACTATTTCATCAAGGTTTTGCATCCAACAAACTAATACCAATCCTCCAAAATCTAGCAACAAATTCAAACGCTGAAACTTAAATTACATCTAGTTTTCTTAATTTTGAAGTAAGAATTCAGGAGTCAGGAGTCAGAAGCGGAGCCTCCAGACGCTCCGCCTCCGGTCAGAATGCTGATCCAATCAGGAATAGATAGTAGTAATATTTCTTGAGAATAATTCAGCTTGACTGTAAAAGTCTCTTGAATGCT
>DATGXQ010000094.1:0-2682 GCA_035298905.1 Nostocaceae cyanobacterium
GTGGGGGGATGGGGAGAGATGGAAAAAATTAATCACGGGATAAAAACTCATAGAGATTTAGAGGTGTATAAGATGGCCTTTGAAGCTGCTATGAGTATTTTTGAAGCATCAAAGAAATTTCCTGTTGAAGAAAGGTATTCATTGACTGATCAAATTCGGCGATCGTCCCGGTCTGTGTGTGCTAACTTGGGTGAAGCATGGAGAAAAAGACGTTATGAAGCCGCATTCATTTCCAAATTGAGCGATTCAGAAGCAGAAGCAGCAGAAACACAAATCTGGATAGAATTTGCAGTTAAATGTAATTATCTGGATATTGAAACCGGACGAAAGCTTTATCACACATATAACCTAATTATCGGTAAACTGGTCAACCTGATAAACAACTCCTCTTCCTGGGTAATCAAACCTCACAAACCCCATTAAACCCACCTCCCCATCTCCCCATCTCCCCATCTCCCCACCTCCCCATCTCTTACTCCTGCGATCGATTCAACCGTTTTAACCAATCAACTTCTTCATAATCTGTTTGTTCTAATAAATCTTTTTCCGTAGAGTAAATTACATCTTTTTGACCAATAATTGTTTCACCTGCAAATTGACGAGCGAAGGAAATTTTATTTTGTAAATCAGTTGGGGGATTAGCTAATAATTTAGCTCTAGATTGACGTTGGTGGTTACGTTGTTCTATTTTACTATTACGCCATTGCAGCCAGAAATAGCGGATTAAAGGTATACCTAAAAAACCAGCACCATAAGCTAAAAGTAGCCAATAAATACTTTGTGCAAAAGCTACTAAACCGCCAATTTGTGCTGCTACTCTCCCATCTTTTAATAAGACTCCCAGCACTAATGCCAAAACAAAATTAAGTATTCCCAAACCTGCACTGAGCATTATTTGTCCAGCATCAGCATTGCTAAATCTCCACAAAAATTCTTGTAAATATTCTGACACTGGGTAAGATTGCTTTTTACTAGCTCTGACCTGTAATTCTGGGAAATAATACACCAGTTGTCCTTCTGGGCTAACTTGCGGCTGTCCATTAAATTTCAAGAGTACAGGCAGCATGTAATCTTCATACTCTTGTTGATATGTTTCCCCTAAATTATCTAAGTAGGGGGCGATTTGTTCTGCTACTACCGCACCTTGATTATTCCTGATTACAGTACCAATTTCTTGCCAACGGCGTTCTTCTAACTTGGCGTTGGGATTACCATCACCAAATAAAAAGGAAAACACCGCTTCAAAGAAATTCATTCCGCTTCCTTCTCCCCTCTGCTGTCGCCGTTGTTGTCGTTGTTCATAACGGCGATCGCTATAATAATCTGGGCTAAAATACCAGAATAAATCGGGAAACCAGAAAAAGTTTATACTGCTAGAACTGCTACTGCTTCTATTATTGCCATCCCGATCTGAGTTAGCAGCAATCATAATTGCAATGATGGCCACAGTAATCAGTAGAATGGAAAGCACTAGGAAAATCCCAAAGGAAATGCGAATTAAGTAAAACAGCACTCCCCAGACCTTACTCCACCATTCTTGCCACTGTAACTGTAAATATTTATTACGTAAAATTGACCGAAAGTTTTTCGGAAACTGGTACACAATATCACCAGTCTCTGCCACTTGCAAATGTCCACCAGCATCAGAGGCTAAAGCTAACAATCCTTGATTAGCTTCACCGACATTTAAACCGACTTGGGTGGCTACATCCCCAACAGTGACGCGATAACCCAATTGTTCCACAGCTTGCATAATGGCGGGATTGGGAGCCATTGCTCTTCCCCTCCTGTTAAAATTCTGTTTGCTGTTTCTAGTATAAAGTTTGATTTCCAGTAACTAGTCCAAAGCCTCTGGCATAAAATCGCTTGTAAATGATATGGTCGTTATGGCACAAGATAGTTCAAGTGTACAGGCATTCCTGGCTTAGTTTCTATCTAGACTTATAAATCAATATGGCTCAATATACTCTTGCTCAAAGTCCAGAAATTATTCTCACTGTTCCCGGTAAGGATTCAGCTAAAGCCCGTGAAAAGGCTATGGATCAACTGATGGAACTGATGGAAGCGGGTAAACTACCCACAGAACTAGAAGAGGGTTTTGGCCCCCAGCAGTTAATCGAGGTCAAGGAAGCACCAGTTGATAATACTGCTGATGAGGATGCTATTACCCAGGCTGTGCAGATTCTCAACAATTTGGCTACACTCAAGCTCAAAGTACAAGAATCTAAAGCAGAGGCTTTGGAAGTCCGCAAAGCAGTTGATGTGCTGTTTTCCGATAATTCTGTCACAGAAGAAGAAATTACCCGACTCAAGGAAGGGTTTAAAGTCCTGAAAAACTTTGCTCAAGCTAATCTGCGCTATCAAGAAGCCCGTGCGAAAGCGGAAAATGCTCGACAAGTTTTAGATCAGGCACTTAAATCACCCGATCGCTAACTTGCCATTCATCCATGAGCAGAAGTAAGCTTTTGAACTAGACAAAAGCTGGCAGCTTGCTAATGTTGCTATTACTAAAGATGTAACTTCTAACTACTTAGGGACAGATGAAAAAACGTGGAAACAAGCACAGATAAGGATTACAGAGTTTTTGAAGCTCAAAAAGTGCAAAGTTTTTACTAGGAGGGGTTTAAAAACCCTGCATTTTGGTCTGACGAATAGGGAAATTTACGCTTAACAGATAGTTGA
>DATGXQ010000095.1:0-16627 GCA_035298905.1 Nostocaceae cyanobacterium
CATTGCTCACCACTTGGCAGTAAATAACGTCTATGACTGTTGATGGTGCTGGCTTTTTCCTTCAAATCCAATATTGCTGCTTCTAACTCCCTGGCCATTTGATTGATGTGTTGTGCTTGGGTGAGTAACTGTTGCCATTCAGTGATAATTTTTTCCTCCTGTGGTTTTAGTGGTACTATTGCACTAGTTACTTGAGGTGATTGTAGCCGAGAGATTGTGAAAGAAATAGACTGTTGATAGCTGTTGAGGGGGTTTTTCATGGTTTTTTGGCAAGAGTTCTTGATTTTTAGCTATTTTAACACTAAATTAGTACCTATGTACTGCGTACTCCCCACGATCAGCCTGATATAAAAATTATAGGAAATTTGAACGCAAACCCCTCAAGTAATACCAATTAAAAATTAAAAATTAAAAATTAAAAATGAGGAATGTAGGATTTGATCAGGGTTTGCTGGTTTACATTTGTTACCTTCTTTTAGTGTATTGGTACTATACCAATTTACTAAAATCAAGCAATAGATGCGAACTTTAAAACCCAGATATCATCTGACTTTCTTAATTTTGAATTTTGAATTTTGTTGGCGAAGCCTTGCCGAAGGCTATTTTGAATTTTAAAAGGGAATTTGCCAACTTTAGACTTAACTGCTGGTAAGTTGTTTTATATACGCTGGAAATCTTACATTTTGCAATGCTTGTAAGGCTGTACGCGAATCTTGTACCCAAAACTGACGACCAAAACGGACAATTTCGCGGCGATCGCCTGCTTGGATAATACCAATTACTGGGACTTTAGCCTTATCTCTGCCGCCTGATTGTTCTTGTAAAATGGCGCTGAGGCGATCGCGTTCTTCTATGGCTAGTGCTTGTTGGGGTGTTAATTCGACTAAAACCATTTGTACGGTTTCTACTGGTTCGGCATCATCGACAAGAAACTGTATTTGTTCTTCTTTAGAGCGGTCTACTTTCCCCCAAATTATTAATCTGGCATCAATTTCCAGAATAGAACTAATCCGTTCATAAATTTTGGGAAAAACTATCGCTTCTGATGAAGAAGTTAAATCTTCAACTTGTAAAATTGCCATTGGTTCACCTTTTTTGGTGATGACTTTTTTCACATTATTCAGCATCACCACGGCACAAAGGTAAGCACCTTCTTTTTGTTCGCTTAAATTGCCTAAATTAATTGGTGCTAAAACTGAAGATGATTGTCTAATGGCTTTGAGCGGGTGATCTGAGACATAAAAACCTAAAAGTTCTTTTTCTTTCCGTAACTTTTCTTGTGCTGGTAAATCTGGAACGGGTGCAGCTTTAGGAGCATCTAAAACAGTATTATTTTTCTGGTTATTATTAGTAATAGAACTACCACCAAACATGTCAAACAGATTGGTTTGTCCACTAGCTCTGTCTTTAGCGCGGGATTGCGCCCATTCGTAGACTAATTCTAAATCGCGGATTAATTGATGACGGTTGGGTTCAATTTTGTCAAAAGAACCACAGTAAATCAATGATTCTAAAGTGCGGCGGTTAACAGTACGTAAATCGATGCGATCGCAAAAATCAGCCAAGGATTTAAACTCTCCTCCTTGTTCTCTGGCTTCTAGGATTGCAGCGATCGCATTTTGTCCCACATTTCGCACCGCCGAAAATCCAAATAAAATCTTCCCATCGACAGGTGTAAAATCTAGACCAGAACGATTAATATCCGGCGGGTCAATAGTAATCCCCATATTATTACAGCTATCAATATACTTCCGCACCTTATCGGTATCATCACTGTTAGCTGTCAACAGCGCGGCCATATATTCTAACGGATAATTAGCTTTTAAATAGGCGGTTTGATAAGTAACATAACCGTAAGCTGTAGAGTGAGATTTATTAAAACAGTTGGAAGCGATTAAACCATTTTTAATCGCAAAATTATGGTCTTTTTCAACACCAATATCATAAACATTGGCTTTACCTACGTATTGTCGAGAAATTATTTTAACCATATTACTTAGATTTTTAGAATTTGTTTATTTATTGATTTTAGGTTAAATGCTCTAACTCTGGCGACAGGTTAATGTCCAGTTTCATAAGTATTGTCAGGATAAAGCTTTGTGCTGTTTTTGTTGTGTTTATCCTATTTGAATGAAGCTTATATTAAGCGTCACTTAACCCAAGCTATAGGATGAGCGATCACACTACAACTAAATAGCACCTGTCTTTGTTTTTCGCTCGACCATATCCTATACCTCACATTCTATAATACTTGCTACTGAATCCTACTGATAGAGGTGCGCCCTCATAGTGGCAACATACACAAATCTTTAGCTTCCTCTTATGGTCGTAGTAAGTGTGACAGTGTGTCTGTTTGCGGACTAGTTCTAACTCAGATGGATTAATGCTAAGTACACCTAAGATTTTTTCAGAATCAAATGGGCGGTTTGGACTCCAGGGTGCAGTCTTTTTGAGTTCAATATCTACATAGCTAATAAAGTTCCCTTCAGCCTCTAGCAACATGTGCGATTCCTCAGAGTCAATGATAATGTTGCCCGCTTCGTTAGGCTTTCCCTTAACTGCTTTTGCTGCTTCTGTGATGGACATTCCAATATACTGGAAAGGACGATAAAAAGGTGCAATTAGTATATCTAATCCCGACTTAATAGCTTTGTCTATAGCATCTGCAAGTGTTAACGTTTCCAGATAATTTCCATGCTGAGGAGCAACAGAAGCCAGTGAATTAACTATTGAAATTAATTGAGGAGGTAAGGAGTTTATATCTTGCTTAAAATGGTTTTGAATAGAGACAGGTATCGAGACTTTCGTTTGTTTTTGCCAATTTTTATTCAGAGAACTAAGAAAATCTTTTGGGAAAGACCAATAGAAAATGTAATTTTCGCAGTCAACAATAATTAAGAATGTAGGATTTTTTTGAAGTAACCAATAATTAAGAGTAGTTACTGAAATAGGAACTGTAATTGAATTGCCTTTTACTTCAATTTCTTCTGTACCTTTACATTGGATGTTAAATAACTTTCCTGTTGGGTACTCTCCCTGCATAATTTCACAGATAAAATCAATACCAAGATCCAGTTCTTGAGGAACAGGAATAACAATGCAAAATTTAGTAAAAACTGATTTGAGTAAGTCAGCCGCACTTTGGCCGATTCTCTGAGACTTTGTACGTTTTGGTAACTTGTTCATCACAGTGTTATGAATTTTATCACCATCTTAACTCAACTTCTATGTAGGATTTTTCAAAAATCAAATTGAAATCCTAGATTATAAGATTTTTTTAGCCATAGCTACCTGCTTTATACGTAAGTACAGGCTTTTTAGCATTTTCCTCACGGATACCTAGAAATTGTTCCCACAACAGTCAAATGCCTCAATGTTATAAATAAGTGAAAATTCAACCCTAAGTTTCTACTCATGAGTTCCCATCCCCTCTTGAAAGTTGACATTTCTGAACTCAGCATTGCAGAACGTATTCAACTGGCTGAAGATTTATGGAATAGTATCTTAGAACACCAGGAAGAACTACCTTTGAGTCCAGCACAACAACAGGAACTAGACCGACGTTTAGAAAATTACAGAAAAAACCCTACAAGGGGTTCTAGTTGGAAAGAGGTTAAAAAACGGTTAGGATTCTCCCAATAAAATATTTTCACCTTGTATAAGGTTGTGCTGTAGTAAGGTTAGGTATAACCCTGTAATGCTTAACATTAAAAGTACATAGCGTAGCCCCTCTACCGACAGCACAAGCACCAATTAAAGCATCAAGTAACCCCAGATTATCTGATAAGTGATAAGTGGTAAAATTAGATAGAGCAAGCATACAGTCAACTTCAGTAGGCCAAACTACAGGTAGGGGAGCAACGAGTTTCAGAGTATTACGGAGTCGTTGGGTATTTTGAGCATTTTGAATGAGTTCCATCACAACAAAGCCAGGAACGCTCGGTATTTCTGAAAGGCTTGCAAACCAAGCAATTGCAGGAGCATGACCACGCTGAATGTCAATCAGAATATCTGTATCTAATAAATACATGAAATTTACCTACGCTCGTTCCCGTGTCTCAGCCTGATGACGTAACTCACGAGAGTATGCTTGACTATCAGTGATATCTGAAAGTGAATTTATTACACCTTCATTTTCCCAATATGCAACAAGTTCTGCTCCTGTTTTTGGTAGATTATCTGTAACTTTTCTTGTAAATAAAATATGTAAAATATATTCGGATAAAGGTAAATTGAGTTGAGAAGCTTCGGTGTGAAGTTCCTTTTCTAGTTCTGGTGGTAGGTTCAGATTAATACTCATCTTGCTTTTAGTTTGGTTTTGATTGTCGTTGATTGATTAAATTTATCTCACAGCATATCCTGTATGTGGTCTAACATTTTCTGGATGAAAACCTAAAACTATTTTATCTTTAGGAATACCCGCCGCTTCTAATTCATAAGTCACACCATCTTCTGTATCATCTCTTTGTACCCAGATTTTGCCATCAATAATGTCAAGATGAACTAAGCAACCGTGAATCCTGCGATGGTCATGCCAGCCAAGAGTTATTAGTAAATAACTATCATTTTCATCATCAAAAACGGTTTTACATTCAATTACGCCATAGGAATAGGGAATTTGTGTATAAGGTATTAAAACTTCCTTAATAATCCGGCGATAATCATCTAAGGTATCCATTGAGTTATCCTCTCAGTTTCAGCATTGAAAATAAGTAAATACACATTTTCAGTTTCTATTAAAAGTTTACCAATTGGTTCTTCAAATAAATCTGTAAATACAGCGTCACGCACCCCTAAATATAACGTTCTGTCAGGTTCTAAACGATTCATAACAGCACGATACAAAACAAATCCACCAATTGCATTTTTAAGGTCTGCTATTTCTGAAGCACTGACAAAACTTTTAATTTCTACGGCAATTTTTCTGGTTCCTTGTTCTGCTGCTAAAAGTTGTTGCGCTCCTAAATCTACATACATATCTTTTAAACCCCATTTTAAATGTAGGGGGTCATTGGTAATTATCCAGTTATCTTTAATTAAGGCATTTTTAACAGCATCGTGATAAATGTCTTTTGCAGGCATATTTAAAGATGTTACCTCATTTACAGAAGCCATGATTTAGCATAATACTAAATCCTCATTTCAAACCCGTCTTTTGCCCTAACGACTAGAAGTCGCGGCACTTTCCGCAAAGTCCGCCTACGCGGACTAATTTATAAGGGGGGTAAGAAAACAGGATTTGGTATAACTCCACTCTCACATCTCCCCTCCTTGATCACTCTGTTAACCAAAAAAACTCTGCGAACCTTTGCGCTTACCTCCGCGCCCCTCTGCGTTAAAAAACCCTCATCTTACCTCCTAAACTGAGAACTCCTGTAGCGTAATATCATTCAACCAGCAAACGAAACACTGTCCCCAGTCCTGTAAATGCTAAGATCAATGACTTGATTAATTAAAGAGAAGAATTATGGCATCCATCCGCGAATTGCACAAGCAACTAATAACTAAAGAACGTTCTGCCGTTGAAATCACTCAAGAAGCTTTAAACCGAATTGAAGCGTTAGAACCACAGTTACATAGTTTTCTCTCTGTGACGGCACAACAGGCTCTAGAACAGGCTCGTGCTGTGGATGCGAAAATCGCTGCTGGGGAAGAAATCGGCGTTTTAGCAGGGATTCCCATCGGGATTAAAGACAATTTGTGTACTAAGGGGATTCGTACTACCTGCGCTTCTCGGATTTTAGAAAATTTTATCCCGCCTTATGAGTCAACCGTAACACAAAAATTAGCCCAAGCCGGGGCGGTGATGGTAGGTAAAACCAATTTAGATGAGTTTGCGATGGGAAGTTCCACGGAAAACTCTGCTTACCAAGTGACGGCTAACCCTTGGGATGTAGCGCGAGTTCCGGGTGGTTCTTCTGGTGGTTCAGCCGCAGCAGTAGCAGCCGAGGAATGTGTGGTGTCTCTGGGTTCGGATACTGGTGGTTCGATTCGCCAACCCGCTTCATTTTGTGGTGTAGTGGGGATGAAGCCAACTTACGGGTTAGTTTCCCGTTATGGTTTGGTGGCTTATGCTTCATCTTTGGATCAAATTGGACCTTTTGGACGATCGGTGGAAGATGCGGCTATATTATTAAATGCGATCGCTGGTTATGATCCTCAAGATTCCACCAGTCTCAAAGTAGATATTCCCGATTATGCCGCCAGCTTAAAACCAGACTTAAAAGCCAGAAAAAAACTGAGAATTGGGATCATCACAGAAACCTTTGGTCAAGGTTTAGATTCAGAAGTAGAACAAGCCGTTACCAAAGCGATCGACCAACTGCAAGAATTAGGAGCAGAAATTCATACCATTTCCTGTCCTCGCTTCCGTTATGGCTTACCAAGCTATTACATTATTGCTCCCTCAGAAGCATCAGCCAACCTAGCGCGTTATGATGGCGTGAAGTACGGCTTGCGTTCTCCTGATGCAGACAACTTGCTGTCTATGTACACTAGCACTCGTGCTACTGGTTTTGGTACAGAAGTCAAACGGCGGATTATGATTGGTACTTATGCTTTATCTGCCGGTTATTACGATGCTTACTATTTGAAAGCGCAAAAAGTTCGCACTTTAATTAAACAAGACTTTGAGCGAGCTTTTGAATTAGTTGATGTTTTAGTTTCGCCAACTGCTCCTACCACAGCATTTAAAGCCGGGGAGAAAACCACAGATCCCCTCAGTATGTATTTGAATGATTTAATGACTATTCCTGTGAATTTAGCAGGTTTACCAGGTATCAGTATACCTTGTGGTTTTGATAGTCAAGGTTTACCAATTGGACTACAACTCATTGGTAAAGTGTTACGAGAAGACCAACTATTCCAAGTAGCTTATGCTTATGAACAAGCAAATACTTGGCATTTGCAAAAACCGAAATTTAGTTATTAGTCATTAGTCATTGGTCATTAGTTGTCAGTGGTTAAATATAAAGTAGGGATTCAGAATCCAGAATTCAAGAGAATTTGAGAGTCAAGCTGAATAATTTTCGCCAAGTGTAACTGCTATCTATTCCTGATATGATTACTATTCTGTCTCCTGACTCCTGACTTCTGAATTCTTACAATATAAATAACTGACAACTGACTAATTATTAGCAAATGTTGCTTCTTTAACTTCACCAGCTTTTCCTAATGGTTTTGGTTGTTGATCGTTGACGGAAACTAAAACAACCCCAGCGTTACCAGAACGCACAGTCACTGATTTTTTAGCTGTTAAGGTTTTGCGTTTCCCTTTGGGTAAAGTTCCCTCGAATTTTGTCTGACCATCAGCTTTAATATGTAGCCAAGATGGGCCTTGTAATTCTAAGTTAACTATCAACTTATTGTCAGTAGGGGTATTTTTTGGAGTTGGCGCAGGTGTTAAATTGATAGTGCTAATTGGTGATGGTGCAGGAATAGAAGCAGAAAGTGATGGTTGTGTTTTTTGCTCTCTAGATAAGGAGTTAGATTTTTGAGTTAATATTTTATCTTTCACCTGAAAATTGAGTAGATAAAATATTCCAACTGAGGCAGCAACTAATAATAAAATGTAAGGCGCAGCCAGAGGGAGATAAAAACTAGGTTGTGATTTGGGAGAATTGTTATTTTTTTGAGAATAATCAATAGGCAAATAATTAATTTGCCAGCTATCAGCTAAATTAATGCCATTTAATCCTAAAGCCTCAGCATAGCGACGGATAAATCCTTTGACAAAAACAGGTTCGGGTAGTTCTTCAAATTTTCCTGCTTCTAAGGCTTGTAACATAAATGGACGAATATGTGTTTGAGCAGCAATTTCTTCTAACTGTAGAGATTTTTCTTCTCTCACACGTCGTAAATTTGCGCTTATTTCCTTTAGCTGCTGCCGTTGTTCCTCATTAAAAAGTTTCACTGTCATCTCCTAATGGGATAAAGGTGTAAATACGCAAATATGGGGTTGTAAGTTATGGATTATGAAAAATAATTAGAAATCATCTGCATAATTTAGTTTTATCCTCAAAGGAAAAGGCTAAAAGCACTAATTCATGCACAATGATTGTATTTATCAATACTGGGAAGTTGAAAATACTTTGTATATTAGGAAAATTAACAGGCTGTAATCTCTACTTTAAGTATTGTTCAATCTGCTACTTTAGATAGGGATGAGAAATTAAAAATTAAAAATTATAAAGTTTGGCAGAAACAAGTAATTAGCGATCGCCTTTCAAAATCCATTCTCACACGCGATCGCTCCAACAATTACTTATTGTTAATTTATCAAACAGTTCTATTACTTACACTTAAACTCGACTCGCTCAAAGAATTCAGGAAAGTCCATAAATGCAGGTCAGTGAAATCAGGAATGGTCATAAATGCGCCAATTTCTTGTAATAATTTTGGCTGATGGGTAGACGCAACGCCGATTGTACGCACACCAGCACCAACGGCTGCACGAATCCCAGAGGGAGAATCTTCTAAAGCAATAGCTTGTTCTGCTATTATTCCCAAATTATCAAGTGCAGTTTGATAAGGTGCGGGATCTGGTTTTCCGGCTACACAGTCCTCAGCTATGACAATTGTCTGAAAAATTTCTTTTATACCTAAAGTTTCTAGCATAAATTCTACATTCGCTCTAGGCGCATTTGTCACTAAGGCACGTTTTAATTGGTGTTTTTCTGTCCAAGCTACCAGTTCCGAAAATCCATTCAATGGTTGAAGATTTTGAGCTTTTTGACGAAATATTGCTTCTTTATCTTCCGCAAACTTTTCTCCATCTGCTGGTGATAAATTTGGCAAAATATCTTGGAGAATTTCCGGGTTTAATTTACCACTAATCCGAGATTTGTAAAAGATTTCATCAATTTCTATGCCGTAATCTAACAGCATTTCTCGCCAAATTTGGTAGTGAAAGGGGTCTGTGTTGGCAATAGTACCATCTAAGTCAAAGAGAATAGCTGCCAGCATGATTTTTAGATAAGATGTAAATAAATTTTAAGTTGTTTTAAATTAGTTTACTATTCTTCCAGCCATCCCAAAACAAAAACTAGAAATAATCTGCTCTATCCTCAATCCCCTGGAATCAAAGGTGTAAGGTGGAATAGTTCAGGATTAATCAGCTTGTAAGCAGATGCCAGCCGTTAGAAAATCTTTTCGTGTCGATGATCTCTTAGTGCAGATTTACAACTCTGAGGGGGAAATGGCGCAGGATGTTGCCAAAATCGTACACAGCTATTTACATGACCTACTCCAGCAGCAGGAAACTGTTGCGCTATTGTTAGCTACAGGCAACTCTCAACTTAAATTTCTCAATGCTTTAATTGCTTTAGACGGTTTGGACTGGTCACGAGTAATTTTATTTCATCTAGATGAGTATTTGGGAATTAGTGCTGATCATCCTGCAAGTTTCCGCTATTATTTACGAGAACGGGTAGAAAAGCAGATATTACCACAGCAATTCCATTATCTAGAAGGTGATGCTTTGCAACCTGTGGCAGAATGCGATCGCTACACTCAACTATTACAAGCACAACCCATAGATTTATGCTTTCTGGGAATCGGGGAAAATGGACATTTAGCTTTTAATGACCCAGCAGTAGCAGATTTTCAAGATCCTGCTATGGTCAAATTGGTCAAACTTGATCAAACCAACCGCCAGCAACAGGTAAAAACTGGATATTTTTCTAACTTAGAAGCTGTTCCCCAATACGCTTTTACTGTTACTATTCCCTTGATTTGTCAAGCTAGAAAAATCATCTGTTTAGCACCAGAAACACGCAAAGCGAAAATAGTCCAGAAAATTTTACAAGGAGATATCACTACACATTGTCCAGCTTCAATTTTACGTCAACAACTCCAAGCAACCTTGTTTTTAGATGTCAATTCTGCCAGCTTGTTGCCGGAAATGGATTAAGCTAGAACAGACTTAGTTTACACATCCAAATCTCTCAAAATTTTGTGGGGTGGGCATCTTGTCCGCCCTAACTGTGTAAAAGACTGAAAATTTATCGTATACTACGGTGAATTAATAAACTTTAAGTATTTTAAATTTTACTACTTTTAATTCTCAACTCAGAACATACTGATTAAAAGTAGGTAAGACATTTCAGGAGGTTTTGCTAAACATTAACAAAATGAGGTAGCTATTATTAGTTGCGGACACCAATAGAGATAAAAAATTTTATTTCTTCCCACCTTCTTATCTCCCCTCTACTTAAGGTGCAAAATTATGACTCATGCTTGCTGTGGCCCTGGCTATGCTTCCCCAGAAGCAGCGATACAGGCGGAAAGAGAAAAAGTGTTGTACGCGATCGCCCTTTACACAGGTACAGGTATCGAAGCACCAGACTATCTGGCTACCATCGATGTTGATCCTGCTTCCCCCACCTATTCCCAAGTGATCGATCGCCTACCCATGCCTTATATTGGTGATGAATTACACCATTTTGGCTGGAATGCTTGCAGTTCTTGTCATGGCAACCCCAACAAATCCCGGAGGTTTAGCGTTATCCCCGGACAACGTTCTAGCCGCATTTATATTGTAGATACCGCAGATATCAAAGCCCCCAAACTGCACAAAGTTATTGAACCAGAAGAAATTAAAGCTAAAACCAACCTGACCGCACCGCACACTGTCCACTGTTTAGCCGATGGTCATGTGATGATTTCCATGTTAGGAGACAGTGAAGGTAATGGACCTGGTGGTTTTTTATTACTAGATGAAAACTTTGATATCGCCGGACGCTGGGAAAATAAAGCCGATGGCATGAAATTTAACTATGATTTTTGGTATCAACCCCGTCATAACATCATGGTCAGCAGTGAATGGGGTGCGCCTAAAACTTATTATCCAGGTTTTGACCTCAATGATGTAGCGGCTGGTAACTATGGTCAACAAATACACTTTTGGGATTGGTCAAAACGAGAAATAATTCAAAGCGTTAATTTAGGAGATGAAGGGTTAATTCCTTTAGAAGTGCGTTTTCACCATAACCCAGATAGCACTCATGGTTTTGTCGCTGCGGCATTGAGTAGTAACGTTTGGCACTGGCATAAACCCAACGGAACTTGGCAAGTAGAAAAAGTAATTGATATTCCCTCAGTAGAAGTGGCTGGCTGGCCGATTCCCGTGCCATCCTTAATTACAGATATTTTAGTTTCGATGTGCGATCGCTACATCTACTTTTCCAACTGGTTACATGGAGACATCCGCCAGTATGATATTAGCAACCCATCCCAGCCAAAACTTACCGGTCAAGTTTGGTGCGGTGGTTTATTAGGTAAAAGCAGTGCAGTCCAAGGATATCAATTAACAGGTGGGCCACAAATGTTACAACTGAGCCTAGATGGTCAACGGCTATATGTAACTAATTCTTTATTTAGCACTTGGGACAATCAATTTTATCCCGATTTAGGTAAAACAGGTTCCTATTTATTACAAATAGATTGCGATACAGAAAAAGGGGGATTAAAAATCAACGAGAATTTTTACGTTGACTTTGGCAAAGAACCACAAGGCCCCGCCCGCGCCCATGAAATGCGCTATCCTGGTGGTGATTGTACATCTGATATTTGGATTTAGTCATTAATTATTAGTCATTAATCA
Organism: Nostocaceae cyanobacterium; assembly: GCA_035298905.1. Lineage (GTDB taxonomy): Bacteria > Cyanobacteriota > Cyanobacteriia > Cyanobacteriales > Nostocaceae > DATGXB01. Next base: position 11,603 of record DATGXQ010000095.1, read on the forward strand.
TCAGAATTTTAGGGTGGGTATCTTAACCACCCTACTAGAAAAATTATGAAAACCTATCGAATAGAATTAGTAAATAGAAATAACTTTCTAGTAGAAGTTGCGGAGAATCAATATATTTTAAATGCTGTCGAAAAAGCAGGTTTACTTCTTCCCGTTGGTTGTCGTTACGGTGCTTGTATTACTTGTGCAGCAAAGTTATTAGAAGGGAAAGTAGAACAATCAAAAGCTGTAGTACTCAAACCTGCACAGGAAAAAATGGGTTATGTTTTATTATGTATTGCTTCTCCTCGTTCTGACTGCAAATTTGAAGTGGGTGTAGAATGCCAGAATGCACTCTATATCAATCCTTTTAAGGAACCGCAATAACAGATAGTAATCCGATTTGAGTCATGAACTTACTGGTGGAGGCGGGGTATTGGGTATTGGGTATTGGGTATTGGGACTGTTCACATCTCATTTAGGATTACTAGATAACCCAAGCTGTTAATTCTAAATTTTTGTAATCTATTTATTAAGCTCCTTTGCGAATATTATACATATTAATTAGTAAAACTACTTAATTAATCGTAATTAGGGAGATAGAAACCTCAGAGAGCAGTGAATACAAGCCAGCTTTCAGGAACAAGATTAACAAACTTGTTACTAAAGCAGCTACCTACTATTAGCTATTAATGGCATGATGGTAGAAAGAGAGTAAAAGGAGAGTAGTTGTTATTGTTCCCCCTGCTCGGCTGGTTGCACGATCGCCTGACAATATTGAATCAGAGTAGTTAAGCGATCGCCAATAGTTTGCATTCTAGATTGAACAGTGGTGGCTTGTCTTGCACCTTGGAGAAACATCACATCGATTTCTAATAAACGCAGTTGTTTACTGATTTCCGTTCGATAGGACATCTCCCGCGAGTCCAAGTCAACTATAGGCGCAACCTGCTCTAAAAACAATTGCTGCAAAGAGTTGAGACGCGATCGCATCTCATTCGCCGTCAATTGATTTACAGTAGTGTCAATACGCCATTTCTGTAAAAATGTTAGCAATACCTGATATTGGTGACGATTTGGAGACATCTAGGGCCAGTTGAGATAGTATTAATGTCAAGAAAATTTACTTCTACAATAAACTTTCCCCAGCTTGAATGAAAACCACTGGCCTCAAATTCTCCTTTGAGGCTTTGTTTGATTTATTGTCGTTCCTTGACATTAGCAATGGATGATAAACATCATCCTCACACTGATTTTCACTTTATTTCAGGGCAGCAGCATCTACTAATAGCGGTGCTGTCCATTTTTTCTATCCTTCACTTATCCACCGATCACCTTCCATTGTATGAGTAGTATTACACTTGTTGATTCCCCTGTTGATGTTACTCTCCCAGGTTGGCTAAAAACATGTTTGAGAGAAACATCTACAAACCGCAGTGAAATAGAAAATGACCGAACGCACAGTGATAACAACTTGATTTGTCGAGCTTTTCAATTTGCTTATCAGCTACATCAAGGCCAGTACCGCAAGTCAGGAGAAGCATATATTGCTCATCCCGTAGCTGTAGCAGGTTTGCTCCGTGACTTAGGGGGTAGCCCTGCTATGATAGCAGCTGGGTTCCTTCATGATGTAGTAGAAGATACAGATGTTACAATTGAGGAAATAGAAGAACGGTTTGGTCAAGAAGTTAGACAGTTGGTAGAAGGCGTTACCAAGTTGTCGAAAATCAATTTTAAAAGTAAAACTGAAAGTCAAGCTGAAAACTTCCGGCGCATGTTTTTGGCCATGGCTAAAGACATCAGGGTAATAGTGGTGAAATTAGCAGACCGTTTGCATAATATGCAAACTCTTCAATATATGTCACCCGAAAGTCGCCGTCGCACCGCCCAAGAAACACGAGATATTTTTGCGCCCCTAGCTAACCGATTAGGAATTTGGCGAATTAAATGGGAGTTGGAAGATTTAGCCTTTAAACATCTGGAACCAGAAGCTTTTCGCCAAATTCAAGAGCATGTTTCTGAAAAACGCACAGCACGAGAAGAAAAATTAGCTCAAGCCAGTGATACATTACGGCGGCGCTTACAACAAGCAGGAATTAAAGTCATTGATATTAGCGGTCGCCCCAAGCATCTTTATAGCATTTACCAAAAAATGCAGCGACAGCAAAAAGAATTTCATGAAATTTATGATTTGGCAGCCCTGAGAATTATAGTCCAAACCAATGAGGAATGCTATCGTGCTTTGGCTGTGGTTCACGATGCTTTCCGCCCCATTCCTGGGAGATTTAAGGATTATATTGGCTTGCCTAAGCCTAATAGGTATCAATCGCTGCATACGGGGGTAATCGGTTTAACTGGTCGTCCCTTGGAGGTGCAAATTCGCACCTTAGAGATGCATCGTGTAGCTGAATACGGGATTGCAGCCCACTGGAAGTATAAAGAAACTGGTGGCTCTAATACCCAGTTAACAGGTGCAGATGAAAAGTTTACTTGGTTAAGGCAGTTGTTAGAGTGGCAGAGTGACCTGAAGGATGCTCAGGAGTACTTAGATAGCGTTAAGGATAATTTATTTGAAGACGATGTATATGTCTTCACTCCCAAGGGTGATGTTGTGCCTTTAAGCCCTGGTTCTACCAGTATCGATTTTGCCTATCGCATTCATACGGAAGTGGGTAATCACTGTGCAGGGGCGAGAGTAAATGGGCGGATAGTCCCATTGTCAACCCGATTGCAAAATGGCGACATTGTGGAGGTAATTACCCAAAAAAATAGTCATCCCAGTTTAGATTGGTTAAACTTTGTCAGGACTTCCACAGCCAAATATCGAATTAAACAATGGTACAAGCGATCGCGCCGGGAAGAAAATCTCATGCGTGGGCGGGAGATGTTAGAAAAAGAACTGGGTAAAAGCGGTTTTGACAATCTGCTCAAATCAGAAGCAATGCACACCGTAGCAGAAAAATGTAACTATCACTCTGTAGAAGATTTACTAGCAGGTTTAGGTTACGGCGAAGTTACCCTCAATTTAGTCCTCAATCGCTGGCGCGAAGTAATTAAAGCACAACAACCTGTAGCTGAATTACCCCCATTCTTACCCAAAGAATCAGCAGCCAAAACCTTACGTGATACAGCTGCAACCAACCATCGCGCCAGTGATTCACCCATTTTAGGTGTAGAAGGGTTAATGTATCATTTGGCTGGATGTTGTACACCCATACCAGGAGAACCGATTATCGGTGTAGTGACCAGGGGTAGAGGAATTTCCATCCATCGCCAAGCTTGCCATAATCTTGATGGTGTAGAATGCGATCGCCTAGTTCCAGCCAGATGGAATTCAGTAGCAGAACACGGCGGCCGTCCGCAAACCTACCCCGTCAACATTCAAATAGAAGCACTAGACCGAGTGGGGGTATTGAAGGATATTTTATCTCGATTAAGTGACCAAGGAATCAATGTCCGACACGCACAGGTAAAAACAGCAGTAGGACAACCAGCATTGATGGAATTGGGAATTGATATCCGCGATCGACCCCAGTTAGAACAAGTATTCATTCAAATCAAGAAGATGAGTGATATCCTCAACATTCGTCGTGTGGGGCAAATTGAAGAATCACCAGCATAGTTTTTGAGAGAATATTTGCAACTACCTACACTGTACAGCAAGTAATAGTGTAGGTATCTACCATCTTTGCAAAATACCCTATAATTTCAGAGTGATAATACTTTGAGGGGGCGACAAGGAGGCTAAAGAGGTTGCTGTATAAGGTTCAGAGCGTTCAAACCTCGTTGATAAAATGTACGCTTATTGCGAATAGAACTCATCCACTCCTCTACCCATTCTCGACATTCATGAAAGGCGACTATCCAATTTTGTCCGTATAAACCTATCCAAAAATCACTATGTCTTTTTCTATTTCTCTTCTTTTCTGTAGAGCGAGAAACATAAGGTTGAATTCTTTGTAATTTAGTCCTTTGACCATGCAACCAAGCAGAAGTCATGGCTAAAGCAATTAAGAAAATTAATCGGACAAGTCTATCAGTATTTGCTTTTGACCCCTCCAGGTTATAACCACCAGTTTTACAATCTTTAAACATGGCTTCAATGCCAAAACGTTTGCGATAAATTTTGACAGCCGTCTCTAAATCAGGTAAATTAGTTAACAAATACCATGCTTCATCTTCTTGCTTGCCCCGATATTTTCTTTTCCAGTATACGGCTAAGTTAAATCTACCAAAACCAGGTTTTTGTGTTAACTGAATATTTGTATAAAATCTGCGGATTCCTGGATAAATGGCAATTTCACCTAAAGGCTTAAATGAGTGTCTTTTTTCTCGAAATGTCGTGTCTTGTTTTTGTCGAAATACAAAGCTGATTTTCAGTCTGTGTAACCATTTTGCTAGTTCTACACTATGGAATTCTCTATCCCCTATCACCACTATTTTATATTTCTTTAGCAATCTGATTACTGGTTTTAATACTTTCTGTTGTTCTTGGAAATTACTACTGCCTTCTTTTTCTAACATGCACCAGTATATTGGCCATGCCCTTTTTTGGTGAATCACACTCACCATTAATACATTATTTTCTTTCCACTGAGTTCTATCCATTGCCACAATTAGTTGTGACCCAGATTTTACTTGACGGTTGAGTATTTCTTCAATAATTGGAAACCATAGTAAAACTACACTCAACGTATTTAAGGCTAAAAACCTCTGTATATGTCTTCTGCGACTATTTTCTTGTATTGGTAATGGTAGGGTGGCTGCTAATCTTTCTATTCTCACCTGTTTTTGATTCTGTAACAACCACACCAGCATTTTTAAGGTGATTAATTGGGTTTGATTCAGATATTTTTCTAAGAACGTTTGGTAAAATGAGGGTAACATTTTGGTTACGGTCTTGTTTAATTATGCAGGACCGTTCTTTTTTACCATAAAACTGCTACACTTAAATAACTGCCTTCTAACTGCATTTTTATTCTCAATAAGCACCCTTTTTTTTCAGGGAGTTCATCGCTACAAACCCTTTACCTGTCTTGCTTTCCC
>DATGXQ010000096.1:0-21016 GCA_035298905.1 Nostocaceae cyanobacterium
GTTAGTAGTTTGTTTAGCTCTTTTGACTGATTTCACCCTCAGTCTAGGTTTTCCATTTACTTGACGCAGGGTCTTGTTGTATACTGGCTTTCAAACTATAATATTTTCAAGGTTCGGTGCGCTTCCGAGTCCGCTCTTTCGTGCTCGCTCATCTGGCACTTTTTTATAGTAGCTAGTCCTCTTTCTCTTGTCAACACTTTTCTCAAATTTTTTTTTGAAAATTTCTTCTTCAGTATCGAAACCCTTGTGTAGTAAGGATTTGAAAGATAAAATGGTTTCTCAATTAATCTGAAGTTAACTTGGTTGACTGGAGTTGAGTGGGCTATGGCAGGATTAGCAAATCTAAAATGCTGCTAACACAGGGCTGTAGGAGTAAGGTTTTCTATGAGGGATACTAGAAATAACACTCTTAGCTGATGCAAGTTGGTAGCCCCAACATCAATAATGATGCCTGTGTGCAGAGCAGAAATAATGAAAGTGGGTGGGTTAGTGGAGAGTTAAAGATCCCCAGTGATACCACTGCTCTATCCTAGAAATAGCAGTCAATGTTGTTGGAATCAATAGCTTAACACTCTGGGTTTTACAAGAATTTTGCACTCTGACTGGAATTTTGGAAGTTTCCGACTCTGCTGCTGACTCCTGAATTATGACTAAAAACTGATTTTTTCTCCAGGAATTGGATTAATTACCTTTGTTTGTAAATTGTTTTTTTCTAATAAAGATCTAAATTCCTCTACGCTTCCCTTAACCTGTAAGAATGTAGTTAAAAGACCTTCAAGTAAGGTATCACCTTCTCCTGCGGTGGGAAGCATCAACCGAGGTTGTAACCATTGTGCAACAGTCAAAGAACTATGCATGCCTCTAAGAATGGGGCCTATTAAAGGTAATGCTAATTCTTGTATTGGTGTAATAATGACATCAACTGGTGCAATTTGTTTAAGCTGGGGAGAATGATAACCATGTGGTTCATAATAAATTGTAGCGTTCGTCCCTAACTCTTTAACTACATACCCATTCTCTACAACACCGGGACCAAGTGTAGTACCAGGAAAAGCTGTGATTTCTACTTGATTATTTAGTGTGAAACTGTGGTGATGGTTGAGAACTGTGACTTCTGTGTAGCCTAACTGCTGAACTATCTTACCTGCATTAACAGAAGCTACTACTGGGATATTCCGGTCGAGTTGCTTAAGTGTTGCTGGATGGGCATGATCTTCTAGACTTTGGGAAAGCAAGATCAAATCAATATTTTCCGGTATTGGTCGATCGCTCTTGCGGGAACCTTTGAGTAGCCAATCCCAATTATTCAGAAGATTAAAGGTAAGGAGACCAACTAGCCAAGGATCTAGAAGGATGCGTTGACCGCCAAGTTCCAACAACCAACTGTTGTTATCTAACCAAGTGAAGTACATAGAACAGTCTTCTTTGATTTTTGAGATTATTTATAGACACTGGGCATGGAGCATAGGGCATTGAGGATTGCTATGGCTAAGGATAAGTCAGATCAAACCAGTGGATATATTACATTTAATCAAAATCAATACCTGTTTTGAGGAATGATCAAGATTTTCTGTCACTGGTATCGCTTCCCAACATTTGTAAGAGTTTATCTACATTATCTAAGTCACCAACCATGCGACGAATGGGGTGAGGCCAAACTTTAACTAGAGTGGGAGTCGCAGAAACTTGGTCTATTTCTGCTTGTTCTGGATGTGTCAACACATCAATAACTTTGAGGGTATAGGGGGAAGCAAGCGATCGCTCTAGTAATTCATGTAAATTATGTAAAATCCTTTCTGTACTGGCACTATGACCCGCCACAAATAAGCGCAATACATAACCTTGATTATTAACTGATGCTGAATGATGATTACTCACGCTTTGATGATACTGGGGAGCAACATCAGCTAAATCTAAGCGCACAATTAAATCATGGTCTTCCCAGAGTTGAGGGAAGGTAGAACGATATGTAGATAAGACTAGGCGATCGCACAATCCCTCTTGCCAAGGTGCTGCTTGCCATACTAGCTCACCTGTACCAAAAATAGCATTAAGTAAAGCTTGGTATCTCATGACAGCCGGATAAGCTTCTGCAAACGTTTGCACTTGCTGAGTGCGTGGGTCTAACCAGTGGTCAATAGTTGCAGTATAGCAAGGTACTAAAAAATGTGGCGGCTCTGGCAAATCCAAAATTTCCTGCAAAGCCGCACATAAGTGTAAATGCCATCTACCCTGTTTGCTGGGGTCGATACAATAAATTAAATCTCCCCCTGGTGTAAATAGGGCAATACCTTTAAACAACTGGGGTTTAGGAAGTTTGTTTGTAGTCAACTTAGTCACAAGCAGCCAAAAATATCAAATCGAGAAAATTTTTGCTTTTATTTTCTTTCTTCCAGGCTACCTACAATCGCAAACAGGGGAAAGGGGGTTAGTGATTGGGGCAGGGGGCAGGAGGGAATCTTTTTTACTTTATTTTTTTATCTCGGCATCTGTGCGTCTACCCCAGTTTCCTTACACCCTTCCTCGCAGAAATTGGGCCATTTCAGTGGGAGTGGGTGACATTTCTAATGCAGTTTCTTCAGTAATGCGTCCTTCTTGGTATAGGTTAAGCAAAGACTGGTTCATGGTAATCATACCGTCAAAGCCAGAACTCTTCATCAATTCGGTAATTTCATCATATTTACCATCTTTAATCCAATCTTTAACCGCTTCCGTGTTGATCAAAATATCGTGGAAGGCTGCCCGTTTGCCGTCAGTTGTTCGACACAACCCTTGAGCTATTACCGCTACCAACGACTCAGATAACGCTACCCGCATCGGGTCTTGTTCTTCACCTGGATACAAGTTCAAAATCCGTTCAATGGTCTTTACGGCACTGTTAGTGTGCAGGGTTCCCATTACCAAGTGACCAGTTTGGGCTGCTTTGAGGGCAGTATTGACAGTTTCCCTATCCCGCATTTCTCCCACCAGAATCAAATCAGGGTCTTCCCGTAAAGCTGCTTTCAAGGCGTTGTCAAATTTTCGGGTGTGCATTCCCACTTCCCGTTGCTTGACTAGGGACTTACGGCTTTGATGTACAAATTCAACCGGGTCTTCAATGGTAATGATGTGTTTAGACATCTCTCGGTTGATGTAATCAATCATCGCCGCTAGAGTGGTGGATTTACCAGAACCAGTTGGCCCAGTGATTAGAATTAAGCCTTTGTGATAGTGACAGATATCTCGGAAAACAGGAGGTAATCTCAACTGATCCATAGATAGAATTTTTAGGGGAATCAGGCGCAATACCATTGCGTAGCCCCTGAGAGAATCAAAGACGTTGATCCGCACACGAGCAAAGTCATATTGAGTTGCACCATCAAATTCTAGGTTGTCTTGGAACCTTTGAATTTCTGAATCACTCAGGATCTCCCGTAACCAATTCATAAAAGTTTCTTTGTCGGTTTCGGGATATTCGGTTAGTTGCATTTCTCCTCGGTTACGGAAGCGGGGAATTTCACCCACACCAAGGTGAACGTCAGAGTAACCATTGTCAAATGCTTCTTTAATAATTTGCGCTAGGGTTAATCCTGAATCTTGGATTTTTGAACTGGCTGTAGTGTTCTTCAGGCGATTGGCGGCTGCTGGTGGTGGCCCTGGTGGTGTAGGACTAACTGTATCCTTGGGATTTGACAATTCCAATGTTTGTGTAGCTTGGCGTTGTGTAGCTACAGTTGGTGGTGGTGGCGGTGGTGGTGGAATAGGTGGCAAATGGCGGGGTTGTGAGTCTGTCATATATGTTCAAATTTGGTAGTCAAAAAATTAAATTGGCAATTAAAGACTTAGAGCATGTTTGAAAAGTTGTGGGCGAATATAATTCGCTACTACACAGGCTAAGTCCACCTCCGTGGACTAATGAAAAATTCAGGTTTTTAACCCGCGCTGGCTGGTTTTGCGAAAAGTGCCGCGACTTCTAGTCGCCAGGGCTAGTAATAAATTAGACTTTTCAAACAACCTCTTAGAGAAAATATGGTTTTGGACTAGGTTTGGTGGCTTTCAGTAATTTACCTCCAATTGTATCTTTTATTATTTCACACTTACAGTATTTAGCATTATTTAGAGAAACTTATTAACTTACATTACCTTGTTTAACACAGGTTAACCCTCAGACTGCTTGAGTAAATATTCGGTGATATTTAAGTTCTTGATGTGACTAAGCACTTTGTTAACAATCTTTTAGCTTATTGCGGCAATTTGTAACTTGATTAGTTACAAAACTTAGATCCCCAGAGCCGGAAAAGCTCCACATAAAGGCTGTTTTCCTTCAAACCTTTGTTGTATGAGAAACCCTAACGCTTTGTAGATGAAAACTGGTTGACTATATAAAGGTCAAATCGGCAGTAGATGATTTTTTCAGCCTCTGCCCACATTTATGAGAAGCAGTACCAATATTGATAAGAAATGTTAAGACACTACCCAGTTAGATTCTGGAGATGAGGTTTAGCCTGCCAGACACAGAGGTTTGTATTCCCGAAGATAGATGTGGGGAGCAAGTTCACCGCACAGGTGGAAAATCAGCGTTACATTCATAATCACAAAAAATTAACTGTAAAGTTTAGTAAACAAATGCTCATTTTAGTTTGAGGGTTTTATATACTGAATTTCACTTAAACAATTTAGTTAACTCCCAGACCGCGATGGCGCAACGCCCGCCGTAAGCGATCGCGGTTTGAGAAAAATCCCTTTGCTGTGTATTTAGGAGGATCAGTCATGGTTTCAGCTCAGAGCTCTAATCTTGGAAAGACCTACTCCTTGATGATGATGAAAAGCTTTTTGATCTGGACTTTTACGTTGGCAGTATGCTTGCTGGTTGTCGGTTTTCCCTTAGTAGTTTTAATGGCTACGGTCGGATGCTTGTTGTCGATTGTTTTACAAACTGTTATGCCTGCTAGTGCAGTTCTATTAGTAGCAGGTGGTTTAATCTTGTTTAATGTCCTAGCTGTATTGATTGTTGCTGGTGTATTGACCGCTAAAGGCGTTCATCCCAAAGAGATGAAATGGTTAAGCTGGTTACATGGCGAAGCCGAAACACCACAAAAAACCGTTTACGCAGCTTGTCCACTGACTTGTGAACTCAAGTAATTTCCAACTACCAACAAATTCGACAAACAGTGCATCTGCCCGGTTCAGCCGGGTTTTTTCATGTCCGTAGAGTTAATAGATAGGAAAAATCAACCTTTTAACACTGTTGCTGATAAACAAAGATTTATTGATCCAGAATTTCTCAGACCCGATCGCCTCCAAGAATAACTTGAACATGTAACGGGAGATATTTAATCGGGAAAATAATATTGTTGGTTGACAAATTGGCGGTGAGTAATAACCATTGACTAATGACCATTGACTAATGACCATTGACCAATGACTAAAAAAGTTTGGGTTATTCTGGGAACTCGGCCGGAAGCGATTAAGTTAGCACCAGTGATTCAAATTTTCCGACGTTCCCCAAACTTAGAATTACAGGTAATTTTAACTGGACAGCATCGGGAAATGGTTGAACAGGTGATGCAACTATTTAACCTCCGGGCTGATCGGAATTTAGAAATTATGCAGCCTCAGCAATCCCTCAATGATATCACCTGTCGTAGCTTGCAGGGGTTAGAGGCATTATTTCAAGAACAAAAACCGGACTTAGTTTTAGTTCAGGGTGATACCACAACAGCTTTTGCAGCAGCATTGGCAGCTTTTTATCAAAAAATTCCCGTTGGTCATGTCGAAGCGGGTTTAAGAACTGATGATTTATTTAACCCTTATCCAGAAGAAGCTAATAGAAGATTAATTTCCCAAATTACCCAGTTACATTTTGCGCCGACTCCTTGGGCAGTGGAAAATTTACAACGTTCTGGGGTTGTGGGTGAAGTTCACTTGACGGGGAATACTGTAATTGATGCTTTATTAAATGTGGCAGCAACTAAACCAGCTTGTAATATTCCTGGGTTAGACTGGGGTGCTTATCGGACAATTTTAGCCACGGTGCATCGTCGGGAAAATTGGGGAGAACCTTTACAAGATATTGCCCAAGGCTTTTTACAAATCTTAACAAAGTTCTCAGATACAGCTTTACTGCTGCCATTACATCGTAACCCGACGGTGAGAGAACCATTAAAAGCAATGTTAGGGAATCATCCACGAGTGTTTTTAACTGAACCTTTGGATTATGGGGAACTGGTGGGGGCGATCGCTCGCTCTTATCTACTATTAACTGATTCTGGTGGTTTACAGGAAGAAGCCCCTAGCTTGGGTAAACCCGTATTAGTACTGAGGGAAACCACCGAAAGACCGGAAGCAGTAAAAGCGGGAACAGCTAAATTAGTTGGCACAAATAGCCAAAATATTTTTGCGTCTGCTAGTGAGTTACTTAGCAACCCAGAAGCATACACTAAAATGGCTCATGCTATTAACCCCTTTGGAGATGGAAAAGCATCAGAAAGGATTTTGCAAATTGTCGAAAACTTTTTAAGGATTTAAGTAAACTAAGCTGTCATATATTTAATTTGCACAATCCAAACTGCTAGAAAGCTGAAACTAGGAATTCTTTCATCTCTAGGATAACTACGCAAATATGTTTAATGTTGATTCGCGTAGCTGATCGAAGACAAAAATTCTGTAGGTGGTGAAACCATTGCTGTAGGGGGGTTTCCCGACTTGGGTAACTAGCACATGCGGAGGACTTTCCTGGCAGAGAAAACTTTTCAAGACGAATGTTGAATTTGGAATTGTTTACCTAAACTATCACTGTACTTACAGTAAATTCCTGGTCAAAGTCGTTATAACGAGAGATAAAAAAGGGAAAAGGTAAATTCAATACCTTTTCGGCTCTACCGTTCTCTTTATGCAAAACAAGATTTATAGTAGGTTGAGTTTCGTTCCTCAACCCAACAAATGTTTGAAAATGTTGGGTTTCACTCTGTTCAACCCAACCTACAAAAATTAAATTAATATTATTTACCATAAGGGGAGCGCTAGAACCACCTTTTCTCGGTTAACACTAATAGAAAATATACGTGATTTCTGTAATTATACTATAAAACTATCTAAGTCATTATACGGTAATCACATTTTTATAAGTGAAATGATGACAAGAATTTTCACTGCTGTGATATTAAGATAAATATTTTAAAGTTAATGAAGTAGATGTAATACACCATCTTTCAAATCCTCTGTATTAAGTAAGATTAACCATTGTAATGCGTTTTCAGCTATCTTAAAACCCCCTTCAGATCAAGCCAATTGTCATTAAAATTAAAACCGTATTTGCCTAATATTGCTGTTGATAATCTGCTGGCTAATCTGTCTTATCTCTGCTAAATTCTTAGCTCAAATCCATTATTTAGGAGGAAAATTTGTCATGCAGAGAATTCTAGATTACATTGAACAAAGAAAAAAAGATTTTGCTCAAACAGATTTTTTCGAGTTTATTCAAAATCAGGCGATTCATCCTTTAATTAGAATCTCATTCGCTCCTTGTATGTCACATTATGTGATGAGTTTTAGTGACTTAAATAGGTATGTGTTTAGAAATCTTCAATCAGAGGATAAATTGCAAAAAATTATCAATCATCACACTTTAGAAGATAGTAGACACTGGCCTTGGTTCCTCATAGACCTGGAGACATTAGGATTCAATCATCAATATCAGTTCACTCAAGCATTGAAGTTAATTTGGAACGAAGATACAAAAATTACTCGTCAACTGGCTTATCAAATAGCTGCTCATACATTAAATGCCGAGCCAGTGATTAAAATAGCGGCTATTGAAACATTGGAAGCACTGGGACATATTTTCTTTTCTGCTTCTGCGTTTCTCAATTCAGAAGTGAAGGCTATCACTAGAAAAGATTTTCTGTATTTTGGTGAAGCGCATCTAGAAATGGAAACGGGGCATACTACAGGTTTAGCAGATGTAGAAAATTTCCTGGCTGAAATTCAGCTAACAGATTCACAAGAACAAGAGGCTTTGCGTGTAGTTGATCAAATCGTTAATCTCTTTGTGGAATGGACAAATGAGCTATTAAGTTATGCAAAAAAATATAGCTCTTATTTGTTAAACGCTGCCAAAAGCGAGATTGATTTAATGGCAGTCAATTAATTTTATTGTCGGTAAGAACTTAGAACTTAGAGGGGAAATTAGGCAATTTATCAGCTTTTTCACCTTTTTGAACTGGGTAGTTATTTCACCCAAACTGCAATATGTACAGGAGCATTCAGGAGTCTGAATTGAGAATTTAAAGTTAAAATAGGCTCTTGGCCTAGCTACCAGACCTAGATAGTGTACTTCATTGCCTCTCTTGCTAATATCTGATGGCCGAAGGTTAAATGCTGGCATTTCATAGGTAGCTAATGGCCACCAAAAATTAGCCATTAGCTATGATTTTATCTGATTAAGATTGCAACACTAAGTCTGGTTGTTCTGCTGGTGCTTCTTCCTGTTCTCGTGGTGGTAAACCGTAAATTGACCGATAGAGATTGTCATATTCTACAGCAGAACGATACCAGCTAAAGTCTTGACTCATGCCGCGTTTTTGTAATTCTTGCCATTGAGGTTTATAGTGATAACCTTCCCAGGCACGAACTAAACAAGTAAACAAGTCTAAGGGTTCATATCTGTCGAAACAGTAGCCTGTACCAGCTTGGTTGATGGGGTCATGGTGAGATACAGTATCAACTAATCCCCCAGTACGACGGACGATCGGCACTGAACCGTAACGTAAGGCCATCATTTGGCTGATACCGCAAGGTTCAAAGCGGCTAGGCATTAAGAAGGCATCAGAACCGGCATAGATGCGACGGGAGAGGGCATCATTGTAGAGTAAATAGGTAGCCATGCGTCCGGGATAGCGAGATGCTAACTGCCACATTTGGGTTTCATAATAGCGATCGCCTGTCCCCAACAACACAAATTGGGCATCAGAATAAGCCATAAACCGGTCTAACATTTGTATGACCAAATCCAGACCTTTTTGCTCTACTAATCTTGTCACCATGCCGATTAAAAAGGCATTCTTATTTACTTCTAATCCAACTTCTTCCTGTAAAGCAATTTTATTTGCTATACGTTTTTCTAGGGTATCAGCTGTAAAAGTTTGAGCAATATATTTATCAGTAGCAGGATTATAAACTTCTGTATCTATACCGTTGATAATCCCTGATAACTTACCACTAATAAATGACAATAACCCCTCAATCTGTTCACCATAAGCAGGTGTTTTGATTTGTTCAGCATAAGTAGGAGAAACTGTATTTACCCGATCAGCAAACTGTACTGCTGCTGCCATGGTGTTGTGTCCTTGCATATACCAGGGACACCAGGTAATTTTCTCCAGATACCAACGCCAAGGCCCTTGATAAGCCAAGTTATGAATCGTAAACACGCTGGTAATATCTGGGGATTGGTGCAACCACACGGGCAGCATTCCTGTATGCCAATCATGACAGTGAACTATTTCTGGTTTCCAATAATTCCAACAAAACTCAGCTGCACCATTGGCAAATAAGGTAAAGCGCCAATCTTCATCTTCTCCAGAGTAAATGCGCCGGGGCGTGAAGGAGGGATGTCCAAATAAATATAGAGGAACATCAGTACCAGGGAGAACTGTCTCATAAACTGCAAAGTTCTGGAACATGGCAAATCCCGACCAAACTGGGTCTTTGGGAATTTCCATTTTGTCTGGGAGGAAGCCATAATATGGCATGAAAATTCGGACATCATGTCCCATTTTTCTTAAAACTTTAGGTAATGCACCCACTACATCACCCATTCCTCCTACTTTGGCAATGGGTGCAGCTTCAGCTGCGACAAATAAAATCCGCATGGTAGTCTGTGTCCCCAGTTCTGCCTAAATTCTTTTTGTGATTAAGTGATTTCCGTTTTACGCCATAGATTGGATTAATTACGGTAATCACTTTTTATCTAATCACAATAAGAGGGAACAGGGAACAGGGAACAGGGGGAAGAGACACGGGGACGCGGTGACGCGGGGACGCGGGGACAAAAAAGACTCTTATTTCTCCCATCTCCCCATCTCCCCATCTCCCCATCTCCCCATCTCTTCTACACCCTGTTTTCGGCAAAAATTTGATCAAGAATTTCCTGTGCGCCTTGTTCTCTCAACAGTTGGGCTAGTTGTGTACCTAAAGCTTCGGCGTTAGCTGTGGTTCCAGAAACAGTGTCTTTAATGACTTTTTGACCATCTACACTGGCGACAATGCCGGTTAAGGTTAGTTGGTCGTCTTTGATTTCTGTATTTACGCCAATAGGTACTTGACAACCGCCTTCTAAGTCCCGTAGAAATGCTCTTTCTGCTAAACAACGATCGCGTGTTTCGGGATCTTCGATCGCCTTGAGTAGAGAAATCAACTCGACATCATCAGCACGACACTCAATCCCTAAAGCACCTTGTCCAACGGCATGTAAGGACACATCAGCAGGTAAAATTTGATGGATGCGATCGCTCATCCCCAATCTTTCTAAACCCGCAACCGCTAAAATTAGAGCATCATACTCACCAGCATCTAACTTAGCCATGCGAGTATTCAAATTTCCCCTCACATCCTTAAAAGTTAAGTGAGGAAACTTATGGCGCAACTGGGCTAAACGCCGCAAAGAAGATGTCCCAACTACTGCACCTTCTGGTAATTTGTCAATGGTTAAACCCTTGAACTTTTCATGCAAAACTAAGGCATCAGCAGGGTTTTCTCGTTTTGTCACCGCCGCTAAAGTTAAACCTTCGGGTAATCTAGTCGGCAAATCCTTGAGGGAATGCACCGCAAAATCAATCTCGCGTTCTAGCATTCCCAGTTCCAGTTCTTTTGTAAACAGCCCTTTATCGCCAATTTTGGCCAATGCTACATCCAGGATTTTGTCGCCTTGGGTAGACATGGTATGGACTTCAAAAACAATATCGGGGTAACTCTGCTGGAGTTGATCCCTAACCCAATATGTTTGTACTAGAGCAAGTTGACTTTTACGTGAACCAATACGAATCGTGCGCGGAGGACTAATAACTGAAGTCATAAAGCAAAATAATGTCAAACCAGGCGATAAATTCACTCTCATCTAGACTACCGCAGTGAGCGCCTTACCGGATGTATAGAAAATATTTACATTTATTTACATTTTCCCGCCAATTTGGCAATTTAAAGGTCAGATTTGAGATATTCCTGTAATTGTTGGGTACGTTGTTTAGTCAACTGTTCCAAGCAACCAGCATAAATACTTGGGGCAATAGTTCCCCCTTCAAAAGCACTTCTTTCAAATTCACAACTACTATCACGAAACTTGATCCAAGCTTGTTGTGCAGTTATTAATTTTTGTTGCCGAGATTTTGGTAATTTTGGTAGCAGTTGCTTATAGACTTGGTTTAATTTTTTGTCCGCATTTTGCAAAGACAAACCAGCACATTGAGTAATTTCAGCTTGAGTTTGAGGATTATTACAATTTAGCTTTTGGGCAATAGGTGATAAATTAGGTATCGGGTTAGCCACAGTTTTAGCAATACTACCCAAAGTGCTGACAGCTAACACACTGATAAAAATTGGTAACAACTGGCGCATAATTTCAGATTTCCCTGTTTGCAATGCCCTGGTAAAATAAGTTAAAAATAAACGTTTCCTCATCTTATGCTAAATCATCAGCAGTTTTTAAGTCAAAGAACAGGAAACAGATAGTTTGGACAAATGTTATAAGTTTTCTATACAGCCTACCAACAGATAGATGTAGAAATTTTACAGCTATGTTATTAATAACATACTGTGATAGTTCAACCTATTTTTACTTCTATGAATCGTTCTGCTTGCTTGATATTTAATCCTGTTGCGGGTCAAGGAGATCCAGAAATAGAATTGGAGGAAATTCGAGCTATATTAGAACCAGAAATTAATTTAGACATTTATTTAACAACTCCAGAAGTAGACGCGGATCAATTAGCTGTCCAAGCAGTACAAAGCGGAGTAGAGGCTATCATTGTATCTGGAGGAGATGGAACTATATCAGCCGCAGCAGAGGCAGTTATCAATACTAATATACCTTTAGGGATTATTTCACGAGGAACTGCTAACGCTTTTGCCACAGCTTTAGATATTCCTACTATTATCTCTGATGCCTGTAAAGTTATTTTACAAGGTCATACTAGAACGGTAGATGTTGCTGATTGTGATAACCAACCGATGGTATTATTAGCAGGAATTGGTTTTGAAGCAGAAGCTATAGACAGAACAAATAGAGAAGCTAAAAATCGTTTTGGGATGATGGCTTATATTTTGGCTGGGATTCAAGAATTAAGAAATTTGCAAAGATTTGATGTGGAAATTGAGACGGAAGATAAGATTATTAAAACAAGTGCTTCTGCGGTGACAGTGGCTAATGCTGCACCAGCGACATCATTTTTAGCACAAGGGCCATCGGGGATTATTTTTGATGATGGATTACTAGATTTAACTATAGTAGCACCAATCAGTAAAGCGGGAGCGATCGCTGCTACCTTGCATCTATTCCAAACCGCTTCTACTGGAAATCCTGTGGAAAGAGATGATATTGGTTATTTACGTGCCAAACAATTTAAAATTACTGCTGATCCACCACAAAAAATAGTAGTTGATGGGGAAATAATTGGTACTACTCCAATAGAAATTAAATGTATTCCCGCAGGTTTAAAGGTTTTTGTTCCATCCGTGGCAGAAGAAATTCCCACAGAAAAATTAGCAGGATTACCTAATTTAGTTATCGAAACAAAAGATACAACTGATACCAATTCAAAATTCAAAATTCAAAATTGAGAGAGTAGGATTTTATCAGGTTTTGTCGGTTTACATTTGTTACCTGCTTTCAGTGAATTGGTATGAAACATGATATAGCAGTCCGATTTGAGTTGTGAAATTAATTCTGTAGGCAAGGGAACAGGGAACAGGGAACAGGGAACGAGTTGTACTGATTTTTTTTTCCAAAATCAAACCGGATTCCTATATTTATAAAATTACCATCTAGAGACATTACATAAAATATCTCTAGATGAAAATTAATTCTCTGAAAAACCTGTACTAAATTATTCCTGTTCCTTTACCTCGCAGGTCGATTTCGTCTGTTAATCTACCAGTTTCATCCTCATTAATATGTTGTATTTCGTCCAAGCGTTGTACCCGATCTGCGATTATTTCTTGTCTAGCATCTCCCGGAACTTCATAATACATTTCTGGTTCAACTGCATAATTATTTAATAAACCTTCCCTATCTACAGTATAACCGTGAGTGGTGTGAATACTTTCAGCATTTGTCTGGTCATCTGTGGGTGCATTGGCATTGTTTTCTTCTGTGGGAATGTGCTTGTATTTATCCCCTTCTCTCTCTTTTCTGGCTGCGGTTTCTGCGGGAATAATACCGCGATCATAAGTGTCTAATTCCACTCTCTTAGCAGAATCTATTGATTTGTCAGTACCTTTAGGATTAACCATTAACTTAATTCTCCTACTGTACTTTTTGCAGTTGTGAGAAATAGCTTAGGTTTTTATCACAATTAAAATTACTATCTTTAGTAATGAATTAAATTGTTGTTTTAAATTGTATTGTCAAACTCCAGAGAGATGATAATCAAATTATTGAATAGAAAATAATAATTTTTTTGCTATATTCAATTTTTAATTTTTAATTTTTAATTTTTTAGGATGGGCATTGCCCACCCTAAATAAAAGTCAATAGAACGAAGCAGGAAATTATTAACCAAAAACTTGTCGTTTTAGTGAACCAATTCTATCTGCTAGTTCTTGTCGGCTATCCGTTCTAATAAGATAACGGATAGTAAACCATAAGGAATAAATCAGACCAATAATCTCAAAGGTTGGTTTGAGCAGTGGTACACCATTTACAGCATCTAGTAATGCTAAAACTACTTTCACTGTAACTAATGCAGTGACAATCAAAAACAGGGTGAAGATAGCTTGCTGGTTTTGACTAAAAAAACTACCTAAATATTCAGGCAATTTGTCAAGTAAGTCAAAGGCTTGTTTGCTAACACGCTGCCATTCTGGCTCAGTTTTAGTGGCTGCTGGCAGTTTTGACAGGTTGGAAGTTTCTCCACCCTCAAGGGCTAATACGCCGGGCTGGGAGACAGAATTGGTTGATTGTGGTTGCTGTTGTTCTGTTGCCATAATGTGTGTCATTTGGTGAACACAACAATTGAGATAAATGCTGGACGTAAATCAATATAACAGTCCTGATCGTCAATTCCCAAGCCCTAAATATGTAAATTTATCTTTTTTTGGCTGTTTCTCGATTATGAAAATTTATCAATGGCCAATTTGTCATTAGGTAATTTAGCCTTGTGGTGATGTAACTTTAGCATTAACAACTACATCTTTCACACCTTTAATTTGTTTGGCCAAGGGTGCAATTTTAGCTAATTGTGCCTTGTTATTCACAGTTCCATTAACAGTAACTTGACCATTTTTATTAGCATTAACTGTTAATTGACTATCAGGAAGATTGGCTTCTAATTTAGAACGAACTTCACTGGCTAAATCAGCTGCGGCTCTGTCTGTTTCATCTCCAGCCCCAAGATTTCGTTCTTCACGAGCGCGAATATCAGCATTTAGTTGTCTTCTGCGAGTTTCGCTTTCGGCATCTTGTCTGGCTGCTTCGGTGGTTTGTACACTTGGACTTTGCGCTGCTTCGTTAGGTTCTGGTGCTGTCTCTGAGGTTTTGGCAGTATTGTCACAGGCGATCGCACCAAATAGTATCAGCAAACTCATTAAAATAGTAGTGAATTTCTTCATTGTTCTTACTCTGCTGATCAATTTTAAATCAATGTGAAAATTGACGATAATGTGTGAATATTTTTGCTCAGGATAGTAGGAGCAAGATTTATTTATTCTCACTCCTACATTGGGGATAATTTAATTGTGATTAAACAGGTTCTTCTCGACGGTCAATAATAACTACAGGAGACTCACCAACATAATCTGTAGGTACGGTGTCTGTGGGTCTGGGGCGCTCAACAGTGGCTGGTCTCTCACCCAGATCACGAGCATCAAAAATTCTGAATTCTTCAATTCCTAAACGTCTTAAAATGGCTTCAGCATGATGGATTTCGGCTTCTGTACCATCAATTATGACTAAGTAATCGCCTCTTTGGAAGCGATCGCTATAGACTCTGGCTCTTTCTTCGGGTATTCCTAACCCCACCAGTCCCCCAGTAATACCACCAACTGCCGCACCGATCGCACCACCTGTTAAGGCTGTAGCTAAAGCCGTAGCTGCTGCACCACTGGCAATTACAGGCCCAACTCCGGGAATAGCTAAAGTACCTAAACCCACTAATAAGCCACCTAAACCGCCTAAAGCCCCACCTGTAGCAGCTCCCCTTTTCACTCCTTCATCAGCTTTATTACCTGCGGCTAGATGGTGCTGTCCTCCGTTGTGAGTGTCTTTAGCCACCAAGGAAACTTGATTCATCGGGAAACCAGCATTGTGTAATTCTGTTAATGCTGCTTCTGCATCACGTCTGTGAGCAAATACACCTATAGCACGTTTGTGAGTTTGTAAGGGTATATCTCTATGGCCATTTGGCTGGTATACCTGCCATTGTTGAATGCCATGCCGACTCAAAATAGCAGCCGCTCGCTCAATTTCTGCTTCTGTACCATTGACGATCACGATATAATCGCCTTGGTGAATACGCTCTTGATAAAAACGTGTGCGCTGATCTGGTAGACCAAGACGCACGGGATCAAAACGATCGCTAATATGGATTCCTGAAAACGCATCACCAAGCGATCGTTCTCTGTGGATAACGGAAATTTGATTTAAGGGAAAACCCGCAGCTCGCAAATCTCTGATTGCTGCTTCTGCATCTTGTTGCAGGGCAAAATAACCAATAGCCTGTTGAGTAGTATGCCCATTGTGTTGTACTACATCCCGATCTACTGTCTCCTGGGGATAATCATAAATACCAAATTCTTCTATTCCTCGTGGGTGAAGAATTGCTTGTGCTTGAGCAATTTCCGCATCTGTACCGTCAATAATGACTAAATATTCACCTCGCTGCACGCGATCGTGATACACTCTGGCTCTTTCTTCTGGAATACCTAAACCAATCAATCCCCCAATTAAACCACCAGTTACCGCACCAATCCCTGCACCAGCAAGAGTTGTAGCTAAAGCGGTGGCTGTAGCTCCCGCTAACATAATCGGGCCGATTCCTGGTAAAGCTAAAGTCCCTAAACCCACTAATAAACCAGTTAAGCCACCCAAAGCACCACCAGAAACTGCACCTACTGTAGCCCCTTCATCGGCTTTATTTCCAACTTTCTCCTGTACTTTAGTACCAGCAATATTTTCTCCCTGATCTACATCTCTGGCAATAATGGAAACTCTGTCCATCGGAAAGCCAGAATTTCTCAACTCATGCAAAGCTTCTTCCGCATCACTCCGACGTGGAAATACCCCGACAGCCCGCTTATGTACACCTATAACCATAATTATATCTCCCCAATATGCAAACGCTATTTCCATAGCGATCGCAAGCAATAACTCTATTACTACTTTTTTCTCTAGGGGCTTCATCAATCACTGGGAATAAGTTAATTGTCTATCATTGGGTATATGAAAAATTAAAAATTGTCTAGATATTAAATCTGGAATCCAGAAAAAACAAAGCTTTCAGCTATAAGAGTGATAGTTTTTACAAAATATTTATTGTGGAAATTCTTGATTCGACCAACATTTTCATTCCTGAATTCTGGCTGCTAAATTTTGACTATAAAAGTATTCTTATTTCGGACTTTTAGATTCTCTGTTCTGAATATTTATTTACAGCAGATTTCAAGTATGTGAGGTACAAATTAAAAATCGAGACTCTCTCCACCAAGCGGCTTTTGCTTCTGACCGGAGGCGGAGCGTCTCCGGCTCCGCTCCTGACTCCTGAATTCTGCTGTAAATGAGGTTCAAACTGAAAATCAACACTCAAACACCAATCAAAGCACTGACTGCTCAATTCTGCTATATTTCTCTACCAGTTAAAAATAAAATTAGACATTTCCGGTAATGAATTTAGAGACGTTCCTTGACGTTCATACAAGGGTTTCAGGTCATGTATAGTTACAACAGATTTTAGGTAAATGAGGTACAAATTTTAGGAACAAAGCTTTATGCTAAGAGACTTTCAACTCTGTTCCCTGTTCCCTGTTCCCTGCTGTGATTTTCGGAAAAGTCTATTGAGTACAATTGTGACTGTGACTAGGATCACCACCAGCCCAAGTTAACATCACTGTAGATTTATACCTTGATACCTTAAGTTTAAAGATAACAGATTATTTTGAATAACAACATATATATTTAATTGATAATTTGGTATGTGTGGGGAGTTACAATTATGCTAGAAAAACTATTATTGGCTTCTATTCTCACCTTTAGCTTTAGCCTAATTGCAGATATGGGTTGGTCTGCTTCCAATCAAAAAATAGCCGAAGCATCTCCAGAGAATTCACAAGTTTTAACTATTACCCAAAATCTCCATCAGATAAGCGTCAGTAAATAATACAGACAAACACGGAAGGCCAGTGGCGAAAATTACGTGTAATATTTGTCAGTGTAAGTCGAGATCAGTTAAATTTAAGTCCTGATTCAGAGACATTGCTCTTACTGACATGAAAAGCAGAATTTTTGCCACAGTTGTCTTTTTAATTACCTTCAGCCTTTCCGCTACTGCCCAAGCCGCCAATTCTGAACACGTGAGGCAGTTACTAGCCACAAAAAAATGTCAAAATTGTGACTTAACAAATGCGGGATTGGTGATGGCTGACTTAACAGGAGCAGATTTAAGCGGTGCTAATTTAGCTGGTGCTAACCTGAGTAGAGCCAAACTATCCGGTGCTGACTTGCGAGGAGCAAATTTAAGTGGTGCTAGTTTGTTTGGTGCAAATTTAATTCAGACCAAGCTGAGTGCAGCAGATTTAACTGGTGCTGATTTAAGAGAATCCTATTTAATGAATGCAGAATTAACCAGTGCCAATTTAACTGGTACAATTTTTCAGGGAGCGATCGGCATTCCTGCCCAAGCTGCTAAACCTGAAGATTTCTATGCCTGGGGAATGGCAGAGGCCAGCAAAGGTAACTTAACACCTGCTATTGACTATTTTAGCCAAGCGATCGCCCTGAAACCCGACTATGCTGGCGCTTATTTATCTAGAGGTGTTGCCCGCTACCAAAGCCTAGACAGACAAAAAGCTTTAGCAGATGCCCAAATAGCAGCAAAACTGTTTACAGAACAAAAAAATACTGAAGGAATAGAAACCGCCCAAGCCTTTATCAAAGAACTGCAAACCCCATACCAAGAAAAAATAGATACTGGTAAACCTAGTTTTATGGACTTTGTAGGCAGCTTGGGATCGGTTTTACTGCAATTTTTGCCATTTTAAGGCAGGAGGCAGGGGAGGCCAGAGGGCAGGGGAGAAAAGAATAAAATTTACCTAGCTCCTCATATTTAACACCCAAGACCCAATAACTAATGACTCTCTCAAACGACCTATGGCTAAAAAATCAAGACTTAGCCCAAGCTTGCTTACAACATCCCTTTGTTCAAGGCATTGGTGATGGTACTTTAGCAAAAGATAAATTCGCTGATTATGTCGGGCAAGATGCTTTCTTTTTAGAAGCTTTTGCCCGTGCTTATAGTGTTGCCGCAGCTAAAGCCCCGGACTGGCAGGGATTTACCACATTTTATCACCTAGTCGGTGGTGTAGTCGAAGAACTCAACTTACATCAAAGTTATGCTGCTAAATGGGGAATTAATTTACAATCCATAGAACCAGGAACAGCCACCCGCCGCTATACTGATTTTTTGTTAGCCACTGCTTGGGGTGGTGATGTAGGCTTAATTGCGGCGGCAATGTCTCCTTGTATGCGTTTATATGGTTTTTTAGGCACAAGCTTGGCTAGTCATGGCATTCCTGATCATCAATATGCAGCTTGGATTCATACTTATAGCAGCGATGATTTTCAGCTACTCACACAGCAATTAGAAAGTTTAGTTAATAATTACGCTTCTGACTCTAGTTTAGTTTATTCTACTTATCGTTATGCCATGCAGTGCGAACTTGATTTTTTCCAAGCAGCTTGGCTTTTTGAGGAAGATGGGGGAATGAGGAGGTAGGGAGATGGGGAGGAAAGGGAGGAAAGGGAGGAAACAATTTTTTATTTCCCCATACCCCATACCCAATACCCAATACCCCATACCCCATACACAATGACTAATTTTTGAGAAAATTAGGAAGGACAAACGCCTACGGCGGGCGTTCCACCATAGCAATTTTTGTGATCATGTCACAGAAGGAAAAGATAAATGTCTGAAAATTTTAGAAGTAAAGTAGTTACTCAGGGAGTGCAGCGATCGCCTAATCGCGCTATGCTACGAGCAGTTGGTTTTCGGGATGAAGATTTTACTAAACCAATCATTGGTGTAGCCAACGCTTACAGTACCATCACTCCCTGTAATATGGGAATTAACCAATTGGCACAACGGGCAGAATTAGGTATTAAAAATGCTGGTGGAATGCCCCAAATTTTCGGCACAATTACTATTAGTGATGGCATTTCTATGGGAACAGAAGGGATGAAATATTCCCTAGTTTCACGAGAAGTAATTGCCGATTCTATTGAAACCGCCTGTAATGGTCAAAGCATGGATGGTGTAATTGCCATTGGCGGTTGTGATAAAAATATGCCAGGGGCAATGATTGCCATGGCCCGGATGAATATTCCGGCTATTTTTGTTTATGGTGGAACAATTAAACCTGGACATTACGACGGTAAAGACTTAACAGTTGTTAGTTCCTTTGAAGCTGTCGGTCAATATAGTGCGGGAAAAATTGACGAACAAGAACTTTTAGCAGTTGAACGTCATGCTTGTCCCGGTGCAGGTTCTTGCGGAGGAATGTACACAGCAAACACTATGTCTAGTGCTTTTGAAGCTATGGGCATGAGTTTACCCTATTCCTCCACCATGGCCGCAGAGGACGCAGAAAAAGCTGATAGCACAGAAAAATCGGCCATTGTCTTAGTTGAAGCTATCCGTAAACAAATTTTACCCCGGCAGATTATCACCCGTAAATCTATAGAAAATGCCATCTCTGTAATTATGGCTGTGGGTGGTTCGACAAATGCAGTTTTACATTTTCTGGCGATCGCTCGCGCTGCTGGTGTAGAACTAACATTAGATGACTTTGAAACTATCCGCGCCCGTGTCCCTGTATTATGCGATTTAAAACCCAGTGGTCGCTATGTCGCTACGGATTTACACAAGGCTGGTGGTATTCCCCAAGTCATGAAAATGCTCCTAGTTCATGACTTATTACATGGCGATGCTATCACTATTACAGGACAAACGATCGCCGAAGTTTTAGCAGAAGTACCCAACGAACCATCAAGCAATCAAGATGTAATTCGTCCTTGGAATAACCCCATGTATCCCCAAGGGCATTTAGCCATACTCAAGGGTAATTTAGCTACAGAAGGTGCAGTTGCTAAAATCACTGGCGTGAAAAAGCCCACTATTACCGGGCCAGCTAAAGTATTTGAATCGGAAGAATCCTGTTTAGATGCAATTTTGGCAGGTAAAATTAAAGCCGGTGATGTGATAGTCATCCGCTACGAAGGCCCCAAAGGTGGCCCCGGTATGCGGGAAATGTTAGCACCTACTTCCGCTATTATTGGCGCTGGTTTGGGTGACTCAGTGGGATTAATTACTGACGGACGGTTTTCTGGTGGTACTTATGGGATGGTAGTTGGACACGTCGCCCCAGAAGCAGCCGTCGGTGGTAACATTGCCTTAGTAGAAGAAGGTGATAGCATCACTATTGACGCTCATTCCCGTCTGCTGCAACTCAACATCTCAGAAGAAGAATTAGCCCGTCGTCGCGCTAACTGGCAACCTCCGGATTAGCAAGTTCTCCATTCCGTTTTTGCGTCAGGCGAGTGTGCCGAAGACGCAGT
>DATGXQ010000097.1:0-2735 GCA_035298905.1 Nostocaceae cyanobacterium
CCATAGCGCGATCGCATCTGATGATTGAGCAAGCCCAGGCCAAGTATCTGTTAATTGTAGGTGAGCAGTCAGAAACAGCATTAGTAAAAGATAGCTGTTTACAAGTTATTCATATTGATGCACAGACAGCAATAACAAATGCACCTAAAACAGCCTGCGGTTTACCAACCATCACACCAGACGATCATGCATATATCTTCTTTACGTCAGGTAGCACCGGAACACCAAAAGGAGTATTGGGAACTCACAAAGGTATTTCTCATTTCCTCCAATGGCAACGACAAACTTTTACCATCAATACTCAGGATCGAGTTGCCCAATTAACCAGCCTCACCTTTGATGCTATCCTCAGAGATGTATTTTTACCCCTAACCAGTGGTGCAACATTATGTTTACCTGACTCTGACAGCGACCTCAGCGCAGATAGGGTATTAAGCTGGTTGGAGCGAGAGCAAATCACTCTGATGCACACAGTACCAACATTATTTCAGTCTTGGTTAACACAGGTACAAGAGAAAATTTACTTACCATCACTACGTTTTATTTTCTTTTCTGGAGAACCTTTAACCGGAACGTTGGTTCGTCAATGGCGAGAAACTTTTTCGTCACCTGGAGAGATCATTAATCTCTACGGAGCAACAGAAACCACAATGGTTAAATGTTTCTACAGAGTGCCTCAAGATGCTGATTTTGGGGTGATGCCTGGAGGCTGGCCACTGCCACAAACCCAAGTATTGATATTAAATTCAACTAATCAGCTATGTGGAATTAGGGAAATTGGTGAAATTGTGATTTGCACACCCTTCCGTACTTTGGGCTACATTAATGCACCTGATGAACAACAGCAACGATTTGCACCCAATCCTTTAGGAAATGACCCGCAGGATTTGTGCTACTATACTGGTGACAAAGGACGCTACCGTTATGATGGAGCGATCGAGGTTTTAGGTCGAAAGGACGACCAAATCAAGATTAGAGGCATACGTGTTCAACCAGGAGAGATTGAGGCGGTTTTAAATCAGCATTCAGCAGTAGCAGAAAGTGTGGTGATTACCACAGGTGAAACACCAGAGGATAAACGCTTGGTTGCCTATGTCATTGCTAAACCGAATCAGACGTTGACAACAAGAGACCTACACCACTTCCTCAAACAGCAGTTACCAGAGTATTTAATACCATCAGCCTTTGTCTTATTAGATGCTTTCCCACTTACTCCTAGTGGAAAAGTCGATCGTCGCGCTTTACCTGCTCCATCTTTGTCAATAGCTACTCGTACTTACCTTCCACCCCGTAATCCGACTGAGGAAGCAATTGTTAGTATCTTTACTTCCGTTTTAAAACTTGAACAAATAAGTATTGATGATCACTTCTTTGAACTAGGAGGACATTCCCTACTTGCTACTCAAGTTGTCTCTCGTTTGCGGGAGGTATTCAAAGTAAATCTGCCTCTACGCACCTTATTTACATCTCCAACTCCTGCTGAACTAGCCATAGCCATTGACAAAATCAAAGTAACTAGCAATGCAGAAATTGATACATCTAAAATTACCAAAATTAATCGGGAAAGACGTAGAGTAAAAGTTTCCTCTCCAGACGAATTCACACTTCCTGATGCCGTAAAGCAGGAAATTTTAAAGCCAGAAATTAAACATTGATTGCATCCTTTCAAAAATCGAAATTACAGGGAGAAATATGTTAGGAATTGTAGGTGGAATGGGCCCGTTAGCATCCGCAGAATTTATCAAGACAATCTACGAATATAATCGTTGGACAGACAAAGAACAAGAAGCTCCTAAAATTCTTCTTTATTCTGACCCAACTTTCCCTGATCGCAGTGAGGCATTACTAAGAGGAGAATATAGCTTACTACTGGAACAATTAACTAATGTTTTGAGCCAATTATGTGAGCTAAATGTTTCTAGAATAGTCATCTGTTGTATAACATCACACTACCTCTTACCTGAATTACCAAATCATTTGAGAAAGCCTCTAATCTCCCTAATCGATATTATTCTCAATGAAGTATTAGAAAGACAAGAAAAGTATTTATTGTTGTGTACAAATGGGACACGAAAATTAAAAATATTCCAAAATAATAGTCTATGGAATCTAGCAAAAAAAAATATTGTTTTTCTCGATGATAATGATCAAGATATTATCCATAATACGATTTATCAAATCAAGAACTATGCTTGTTCACCTGAGTCTGCCTTAACTTTTTTAGAGGAGTTAATTAAAAAATATAAAACAGATTGTTTGATAGCAGGTTGCACAGAGATTCATTTAGTAAATAAATATTTTATATCACGAAGCAAGTCTAAAGATCATTTGTTTTTAGATCCTTTGACAGTTGTTGCTCAAAAAGTGACCAGTTAAATTAGACGTAACAGGATAAGCGCATCTCAAATTGAGTTGACAAATATAAGGTAGTATGATGGGAGGAGAAGTATTGAGCTAATCAGCAGGAGCAGTGTCATGGCATCAGGATTTCAACGTCAGAACAAAAAGACCAGGGCTATTTCATTCTAAATAACTTCTTGAGTGTGTTAATACCATTTTCCGAAAACCCTGATACATATAGATTGCTTGTAGGGACATGGCAATGCCCATTAGTGTCAACTTAACGAAAAATGGGCGGTTAGAAACCGCGTCTACACAAGCAAAACCCACCTGCGTGGGTTTGAAAACCTTGATTTTTCATTAGTCCGCGTAGGCGGACTTGGCCTGTATAGCCA
>DATGXQ010000098.1:0-1884 GCA_035298905.1 Nostocaceae cyanobacterium
CTATTTATGCAACAACTAACACTCTAATCCTCTGTTTAATATTTGCTTTCATGCTGCTTTATATCATGTAAATACTTTCTTTTTTTACCTGCATATGTATTGTCTTTTGTCAAAAAAATTTAGATGCGTTTCCCCTGCCCCAACAGTGGGTTAATTATGGATACTCCCGGAATGCGAGAGATTCAAATTTGGTCGGGTGACACAGGTTTGCAAGAAACCTTTGCAGATATCGAAACTTTAGCCCAAAATTGCCGTTTTCGTAATTGTCAACATGAAAAAGAACCAGGTTGTGCAGTCCAGCAAGCTTTGGTAGAGGGAAAACTTGATTATTCCCGATTTCTCAATTACCAAAAATTGCAGAAAGAACTCAATTATTTATCTCGCAAACAAGACCAAAGAGCGCAATTAGCCGAAAAGGAAAAATGGAAGAAAATACATAAAGCCATGCGAAATCATCACAAATTCTGATTTTGCTAATCTCTTGATGCAACTCTGAGAGAGAATTTCACCCCTCAGACAACTGGGGGGTTATTTCTTTTCTGGTTATTTGAGAATTTTGCCCAATAACAAACCAACTAAGAACACCATAAGTTCATAAGGCCCAATCAAAATACAGGCAGCCAGTAAGCCCATAATTGGGGCTACAGATGGTGGAAAAGTATCACGCAGTTTAGCTTTATAAGCCGGAAAATTTTCAATGTATTCTTCTTTTGTTAACTTCTCTGCTTTGTCTAATTGTGCTTGAGAAGTCACAGTATAGAAGTAAGCCAATATTCCTCCGCAAATTAAAGTGACGATAAATCTGGTAATTAGTGAATTTCTGGTTGATTTAGGTATTTTAATAATTATATTCTGCTCTAAATCACCATCTTCATTATATTCTGACATAAAAATATTCCTTCCTAATTTGAAAATGACAGTAATTTAATTAAATCTACAACAGAGAATAGAGTTGAAAGTATCTTGGTATATGGTTTTGTTTCTAAAATTTGTACCCCATTTACCTGAAATCGGCTTTATATATAATCTACTAAGGCAACCAATATTTAGGTAAAATAAAGTTACCTAAACTACGCAAAGTTTGATTAACACCTCTAGCAATCTGTATATGATTTTCGTCTGCTTCTACAGGTAAAATATTCGCCTTTTCTCCCTTTTGTAAATAAGAAATGACTAAATTCGCGGCTTCTAAACCTGTGACATAAGCCTTTTCTTGTGACCAAGAACCATGTCTGTTAATTATCCAATCACCACTCATAAATATATTAGTAAAGCTGGTTTTAGCTGGTAACATATAACGGTAACTACCAGGAGCAAAATGAGTTACAGCTTGTGATAAGCGAATGACATTACTATCTATGACTTTTGCTTTTTGAAAGTCAGGAACACAAGTTGTTAAATAGCTTTGCACTATTTTGATAATTTCTGCATCACTCAGATTCAGAAATTGATTAGCGTGATAAAAATCAGCTTCAATAACTGTTCCTGGTTCATGTTTATATTCATCATGTAAAGCATTTAAATCAAAAAAAGTCCAGCCTGTAGTCTCATCAAAGCCAAAGCAAGCATTAGAAGGAAGAGGAATATTTACTTTTCTATCAAACCAGAGGCGGGTAGCTAATACATCTATAGCCCCTAAATTACTTAAATTCCGAAATTCTGGTTTACTTTGTAAACTAGGACTGCTGGCGACTATTTTTTTCATCCCCGTTACACCAACAGCAAAAATTACAGCATCAGCCTCAAAAACTTCATCACCACAAACTACACCTTTCACTTTGTTATGATTATCAATTATCACATCTGTAACTCGGTGCTGTGATAAAACTTTTGCACCTGCTTTTTCTATCTGCTTCACCCAAGGACGAAAGATTTTTTCTCCTA
>DATGXQ010000099.1:0-6278 GCA_035298905.1 Nostocaceae cyanobacterium
CCCCAGTGGTATCCAGAAGCTAAAGTCTACTGTAACGGTCAAGTTGTGATGACCGTTGGTTCTACCAAACCAGAATTACACGTAGATGTTTGGTCTGGCAACCACCCCTTTTATACAGGCACTCAGAAAATTATTGATACTGAGGGTCGTGTTGAGCGCTTCCTCCGCAAATACGGTATGTCTAGCAATCAAGCAGGCGACAAGAAAAAGTAGCTGGTTGGCTGTAGCTGTTAAAGACGACCCTGCTTATGCTGGGTCGATTGTCGTTTAATGCAGTAGCCAACTTGTTATTTTGAAGGAGCATTGCACTCATTATGGCTGAAACATACCTGCTGGAGAAACTAAAATCTGTTGAACAAACCTTTAATGAATTGACACGTCGCCTGGCTGACCCTGATACCGCCAAAAACCCTGATGAGTATCAAAAAATTGCCAAGTCTCGTTCTTCCTTAGAAGAGGTAGTCAATACCTACGAAACTTGGAAAACAGCCCAGGAAGAATTGGTAGGAGCGCGTCAGATACTCAAAGAGGCAAATGGTGATCCAGAGTGGCAAGAAATGGCTGCTTTGGAAGTCAGCGAATTAGAACAGAAAATCGAATATTTAGAAGAGCGCTTAAAAATTCTGCTCTTACCCCGTGACCCCAACGATGATAAAAACATCATGTTGGAAATTCGTGCGGGTACTGGCGGAGATGAGGCAAGTATCTGGGCTGGCGATTTGCTGAGAATGTATTCCCGTTATGCTGATACTCAAGGCTGGAGAGTCAAACTGGTCAGCGAGTCCCTCGCGGAAATGGGCGGCTTTAAAGAAGTAATTCTGGAAATTCAAGGCGAAAGCGTTTACAGTAAGCTGAAGTTTGAAGCTGGAGTGCATCGTGTACAGCGCGTTCCAGTGACCGAAGCAGGGGGAAGGGTACACACTTCTACGGCTACAGTGGCGATTATGCCAGAAGTAGATGAGGTAGAAATTCATATTGACCCTAAAGATATTGAAATGACTACAGCTCGTTCTGGGGGTGCTGGTGGACAAAACGTCAACAAAGTAGAAACAGCCGTTGACTTGATGCACAAACCGACAGGGATTCGGATTTTCTGTACGGAAGAACGTAGCCAGTTGCAGAACAAAGAACGAGCGATGCAAATCTTACGGGCGAAACTCTATGAAATGAAATTACGGGAACAACAAGAAGCGGTTACTTCTATGAGGCGATCGCAAGTTGGTACAGGTTCCCGTTCGGAAAAAATTCGTACCTATAACTATAAAGATAACCGCGTCACCGACCACCGCTTAGGGCAAAACTATTCCCTTAACCCCGTTCTAGAAGGCGACCTAGAAACTGTAATTCAATCTTGTATATCTCAAGACCAACAAGAGCGTTTAGCAGAATTAGCCGCCTCTGGCACTGCTGGCTAATATCACTAATTAAATATCCTAGAAGACCGCTTGTTGCTCTGTTATTTTCAACACACACAGGCGGTTTTCTAATGCTGTCTTGAGTGCCTCTTCTATTTCGTGAGGATATTGGTAATAGTCAAACTCATAACCCAAAATATAATTAATTTTCTTCCAAGCCTTGACATTTTCGCAATTATATATTAGTTTCTCTACATCCTGTTGCCAACGAGCAAAAATCCGATAGCTAAAAAAGCTGCTACAAATATTTCCTTGATTATCCCAAAAGGAAATACACACCTGATGCTTGAGGCAGCTAATCTTTTTGACTTCCTTCACATCATAGCCCTTAGCCTGTAGAGCTTCTTTAGCTTCAGCTGGCGAAATATTCCATTTTTCTGGTTTAATTTTATTAGTGCTAATTAAATTCTTACCTTGACGGCGAGATTTGCTAACTTTGCGCGTGTGACTAGACATGATGCACCTGTAATAATGCAAAGGATATTCGCAAAAAAGCCTATTCACTGACTGATTTGCTGTGCAGAGATTCGTTAAATTAAAAATTGCTTGGTTAGATTGCCTTTATACTGCTTACCTTAGTTGACATATCTAAACCATAGTTATAAGTTTAGTTCTAAAAAACGCAGCTGTCAATATACAACTAAACTTGTAGTATTAAAAGTAAAGTTGTCAGTTCAGTTGATTAACCAGCCATAAAAGCAGTGAATATCGAAAGCAGGGAAAAACTGATAGAAATCATCAAACAGGCTCGCGGTTCAATGAGTAAGCGAGCATTTGGTAAGCTGTTGGGAGTTTCTGCAACTGCTGTTCAAATGTGGGAGAAAGGTGTAAAAGTGCCAGATACCGAGAATTTGGCACAAATTGCCACTAAAGCAGGCTACACATTAGAAGAGTTACTCAGCCATTTAGATGGTAAGCCGATACCAGAACCTACAGAATTAAGCGTAATTCTTAGACAAATTAAGCATTTACCTCTCACACAGGTAGCGCAAATTTTGCAAGCTGCGGCGGATAGGTTAACAACCTTAGCGGAAGCTGGGGAAGACGAGGCGAAAGTGAGTTAATAAAGTTATCAAAACAACAAAATATAAGTAGCCGCGAAAAATTAAATTTACCTGCTGTGAATTCTATAATTAAAATGTCTATGAAGATGAATATTAAATTATCTGAACATGGATAAATTTTCTTTGTATAATCAAGACTTCTATGCTTGGACACAGCAACAAGCTAAAGTGTTGGAACAAAAGCTAGTTTCAGAATTAGACTGGCAACATTTGCAAGAGGAAATTCAAGCTTTGGGAAGGCAGGAATATCGAGAATTAGTAAGTCGTTTGACTGTATTATTAGGTCATTTATTAAAATGGGAATATCAACCTGAACAACGTTCTCGCAGTTGGTTTTTAACGATTCGAGAACAACGTCGTGCTATTCACAGACATCTCCGACAAAACCCTAGTTTAAAATCTCGCATAGAAGAAGCGATGTTAGATGGTTTTGAAGCAGGAGTTGATTTAGCTTTAAGAGAAACTAATTTACCATTAAGAATTTTTCCAGAAAATTGTCCTTATCTATTTGATGATATCATTGCTGATAATTTCCTGTGTGATACAAGTCAAGACTGGGAAGGCTAATTTAGAACAGTTTTGTTAATTATTTATAATACCCGTTCTTTGTAAAAGTAAACTTAATTTTTCACTGCTGAATTTAATTTATTGCTTACCGTACTTTTGTTTATTGAAACAAAATTTAAGTAAATTTAATATAAAATGGGTATAAGATATTAATTTAAAAGTAACTTGTATTAATATCTAATATCCAAACATGGTAGCAACACCCGAAAGTTTAGCTAAGTTTGTGAGTTTTTGTCAGCAGCATATCAAGGGACAGGAAAGGAAAGAAGCGCAAACTTTTCTAGACCGCTTTTTCCGTGCTTTTGGACATGAGGGAGCGTTAGAAGCTGGTGCGACTTATGAAGAAGCGATAAAAAAAGGCAGTAAAACAGGTAAAACTGGCTTTGCTGATTTAGTTTGGAAACCCCGCGTATTAATTGAAATGAAAAAGCGCGGTGAAGACTTAAGTAAACATTATTCTCAAGCTTTTGATTATTGGACAAGGTTAGTTCCCAACCGTCCTAAATATGTCATTTTATGCAATTTTGATGAATTTTGGATATTTGATTTTGATATTCAATTAGATACACCTGTAGATAAAATTGCCCTGGAGCAACTGCCAGAACGGGCAGGAGCATTTGCATTTATGGAATTAGGGCAAAAAACACCCGTATTCCGTAATAATCAGGTAGAGGTGACGGTACGCGCCGCCCGTCGCATGGGAGAATTATTATTAGAATTAGAAAAACGGGGAATTGAGAAATTAACAGCACAGCGTTTTATTTTGCAGTGTGTGTTAGCAATGTTTGCGGAAGATAGACAACTTTTACCCCGTGATATGTTTATTTCTTGTGTGCAAGATTGTATGAACGGGGCAAATTCCTATGATGTTTTGGGTGGTTTATTTCGGGAAATGAATCAACCAGGAAAAACACCAGCCGGACGTTATCAAGGAGTAGATTATTTTAATGGCGGGTTGTTTGCTCAAATTCATCCCATTGAATTAACTAGAAAAGAATTAGAATATTTAGATGTGACAGCTAGGGAGAATTGGAGTAAAGTTCGTCCAGCAATTTTTGGTAATTTATTTGAAGCAACTGTTGATAAAAAAGAGCGTCACGCTAAGGGAATACATTATACTTCAGAAGCGGACATCATGAAAATTGTTCGCCCGACAATTAGCCGTTATTGGGAAGAAAGAATTGAGGAAGCTAATACAATTGGTGAACTTTCAAGTTTACAATTAGAATTACAGAGTTATCGGGTACTTGATCCGGCTTGTGGTTCGGGTAATTTTCTGTATTTAGCTTATCAGGAATTAAAGCGAATTGAGCATTTATTGTTAGATAAGATATCTCAAAAGCGAAAGTCAGGAACTGGACAAGTACAAATGGGATTTATTACACCATTACAATTTTATGGAATGGATACAAACCCCTTTGCTGTGGAGTTAGCACGAGTAACTTTGATGATAGCGCGAAAGATTGCGATTGATAATTTGCATTTAACTGAACCTGCTTTACCTTTGGATAGTTTAGATCAGAATATTGTCTGTCAAGATGCTTTGTTTAGTGAATGGCCAAAGGCTGATGCAATTATTGGAAATCCGCCTTTTTTGGGTGGTAAACACATGAGAATGGTTTTAGGTGATGATTATATAGATAAGGTTTTTGCAAAATTTCCAGATGTAAAAGATTCTGTTGATTTTTGTGCTTATTGGTTTAGATTAGCTCATAATCAAATTGATGAAAAGGGAAGAGTTGGTTTAGTTGCAACAAATTCTATTAGTCAAGGTAAAAGTAGAATTGCAGCATTAGATTATATTACTCAAAATGGTGGGTTTATTCATGAAGCTGTTTCTACTCAGCCGTGGTCTGGTGAGGCTAAAGTTCATGTCAGTATTGTAAATTGGATTAAGCAAAAACCTCATAAATATTATTTAGATAATCAAATAGTTGGTTTAATTAATTCTGCACTTCAGTCTAGTATTGATGTTTCTCAAGCGGTAAGGTTAAAAGCAAACCTAAATAAATGTTTTCAAGGTGTAATTCCTCTGGGAGAGGGATTTTTAATTACTGAAGAACAAGTCAAAGAATGGATAAAGTCTGACACAAAAAATCAGGAAGTTTTAAAACTCTTTTCAATGGGTGCAAATCTCGCTAAAAATCCTCATGGTAAACCTGAAAGATGGATTATTGATTTTAATAATCTGAGTATAGAAGAAGCCAGCAATTATAAATTACCTTTTGAACATATTAAGACTACTGTAAAGCCAGAACGAGATAAAAATCGTCGTGATGTTAGAAGGATTAATTGGTGGAAGTTTGGAGAAAATGCACCTAAAATGAGAAAATCTCTTGCTAATTTATCTTATTATTTTGCTGTTCCAGAGGTATCAAAATGGGCAATTTTTGTTCCTTGTCCTGCTGACTGGCTACCAGGAAATAAAACTAAAGCTGTTGCTTCAAATGATTTTTATGTTTTTGGTGTTCTTTCATCTAAAGTACATCGTGAGTGGATGAATGCACAAAAATCTACATTAGAAGACAGAACAGCTTACACTCATAATACTTGTTTTGAAACATTCCCATTTCCCCAAACAGCAGAAGCAAAATTAGTACAACAAATTCGTGCAAAAGCTGAAGAACTCCACCAATACCGCAGCGAACAAATGGAGTCTAAACAATGGGGAATCACTACACTTTATAATAAATTCTTTCATGAACCGAGTAGCCAACTTTATAAACTGCATCAACAACTAGATAAATTGGTGATGCAAGCCTATAACTTTAAACCAGATGACGATATTTTAGAAAAACTCCTCAGCTTAAATTTAGAATTAGCTGAAAAAGAAAAACAAGGAATAGAAATTATCGGACCTTGGCCACCAAACTAAAATTCCTCAGCGTTCCTCCGCGCTAACCTCCGTGTTCCTCTGCGTTTAAAAAATGAAAACAGACAGCATCTTTTACCGACTCTTTCAAGAATTTCCGAGTCTCTTTTTTGAATTGATTGGCTATTCTCCAGAACTAGCTGATATTTATCAGTTCTCTTCAGTTGAAGTCAAACAAACAGCTTTTAGAATTGATGGTGTTTTTCTTCCCGAAACCGCAGAAAATCCCATTTATTTTGTAGAAGTACAATTTCAAACTGATGAAGAACTTTATTCTCGATTAATTACAGAAATCGGTCTTTATTTACGCCAAAATAAACCTGTAAATGATTGGGGTGCGGTGGTGTTATACCCTAGCCG
>DATGXQ010000100.1:0-11129 GCA_035298905.1 Nostocaceae cyanobacterium
TAGAGGATTTGCTAATACGGAAATCTATAACAGCGCTAGTTTCCGAAAAGCGATACCAACGTCCTTTAAATTTACCTGGATTAGGCTGTGTTAAATCCTCTGGAATCACAAAGGGTGATTGATTAAATAATGGTTGACCTGGAGGGCCTTGTAGTGTTCCTGTTACCGCTACTGTATAAGCACTATTAGGCGCTCCTGTAAAGGTTCTTTGAGCAATTATACTGCTAGTACCAGATTGCACAAAAACTACCTTAATATTTCCTGGTGTTACATTTACATATTTACTAGCTTGACGAAAATTTACATTCTGCAAAACTTTTTTACCGTTGACAAAGACATCAACTGGTGATGCAGTAGCAACCGCAGCGTTAATAACTCTTAATTTGGTAGGGCATTTATAAGTGTTTAGAAGAGGATCTAGAAGAGGATCTAGAAGAGAACTTACTAGGCTTGCAGTGGAAAATTCTTGTAAAGACTCTGTAGATAGTTGAGAATTGGCTAAACTTTTGGATGGATAACTAGTCCAACTCATTAAAGATAATGCCAAAGCACCTAAGAACAATCGTTTTGTTAGAAACATATCTTCCTCCTATCGTGAGATAAAAATAACCAATGAGCAAGCTTTATTCTGCATAAAAAATGATGCGATAATCATCGCAAAGATTTTTTATGTATAGGGCTATAGATATTGCAATGGTAGATATTTGAGTTGAGAAGACACGTTATTTTTTTTCTGTTGTTTTCTCAACGATTAAATAGGGTTGGTTCTTCAGTAACTATTATGCTAAAAACACAGTAAATTATGTACTAAAGAACCATAGTGTTGATGTGAAGAGTATGAACAGTATGCAATTCTATCAATCTGTTCAAATCGTCCAAAAAACTATGAAAATCCTCTAATAAAAATGCTTAGGCATCTTTGTTAAAAGAGCAATTTCATTGTCAATTTTTCTTGTTTTTTCTATTCCTGATTTATTCTGTATTGCTCTTTTTGTCTTTTTTTTCTGCCATATTTGTTGATAATTACAAAAACTTTATTGGTTTTCTTAAAATATCTTAACATAGCTACTTTGAGAAACACAATTGATATTAGTATTGATATTATTAATGATAATAATTTGTTTTGCTCTATTATTTTTCTGTTAGCCATTACCCCCAAGTCGTTCAAGCCCTCCGACCATTACTAAGAAAAACTTAGTATTCGACATCCAGAGTTGAGGCCGTTACAGTTTGTTGACGACGCAAAAGGCTTGTCTAAACCGCCTTGATGGCTTCTAACCGTTCGAGGTTTTGCATTCCCCTTTACTGTGGGCAGTTACACAGTCAGTCTTTGGCTCACTGTACGCATTTAGGGCGTTTAACGCCGACCACACCTAGCTTAATTGCAGTGGTCTCATTGCTGAACCCATTTTACTACTAACCACTGTCTGTTGGCTGACGTTATCTAGTAGTTCGGTGAGGCTTTTGAGGAATTTTCTACCCCCGCTTCCCTGCTCAACTGGTCTTTAGACTAAAACAGGCGATCGTTAGTGAATGGGACTGGAAAAAAATGAAGGGATGCCTGTAAGAACAGACACCCTCGTAGCGGAAGATAAAAGAAGCACAACCAACGTTCATCTACCGCTATGGATGTTTTTGCTTTAGTTAGGGAATTTCGTCAAGCAGCATACAGCCTTTTAGGTAGAGCGCATGATGCGACTTTTGAACTGAAGGATGCAATATTGCTAACTCGGAACGCCTACAGTTTGGCAGATTTATCACTATCACCAGTGTTTAGACGCAAGTGGCCGAGTATCTACGAAGCATTGGAAGATTGCAGACCACAGCGACAAAAATTGATGCAGTTATACATCAAACAGATGCCCAAACAGGTTCGTCCGTTGTTAGCAGGCGACCACACCGCATGGTCACGGCCAGATTCGGTAACTCTACAGGAAAGAACGATTGAACATAGCAGTGTTACAGTCGGGGGAAACAAACCAATTACCATCGGTCAGGGGTATAGTACCATTGCATGGGTACCATTCGATTCTGGCAGTTGGGCATTACCCTGATGACATGAACGCATTACCAGTTGGAAAACGCCAATAGAGAAAGCCACTTGGCAATTACAACAAGTGTGTGAACATTTACCAACTAGACCAATTTCCGTGTGGGACAGTGAGTATGGCTGCGCCCCGTTTGTGTTGAAGACAGCCCACATCAAAGCAGATATTCTGGTACGTTTAGGGGTATTACAACGATTCGTGAAAAATTCCGCCATTTGGGCTGAAATGCCTAATAAAAGTACTTTTCAACAGTAAAGTAGCTGTATTAGGCTCTGAGCGAGAGAAATATTCTTTGCCTAAAACGGAAGCTTGCATTAGTTATTAAAGGTGCTTCAAACTCTTGATTTGCTTGAATAACAGTTATTAAACATTGCCTAAATTGGCTCAAACTAGGCAATGTTTTAGATGTTAAATGAGAGGAATTCTGGAATCGCTGAAATTATCTCTGGATAAGTGTTTCAAGCGATATGGCGGAATTTTTCTTGAATCGTTGCAATACCCCTAGTTCAATGTCAAAAAGCTATAACGTAGATATAGCACAGTTTCCAAACTATCTTGCCCCTCATAACAGCTTCGCTATATTTACCCCCTTCTGGATGGCGATCGCTTTCTGAATATTCCCCCGAAAAGCCTATAAAATCGTTGGGGTGGGGGGTGACACACATCATTCGCCAGCTGCATCCTTTTAAGCTCGAAGTTTCAAGCTTTTAGCTCGAAGTTTCAAGCTTTTAGCTCGGAGTTTCGACCCTAAAGCTCGAAGTTTCAAGCTTTTAGCTCGAAGTTCCGACCCTAAAGCTCGAAGTTTCCACCCTAAAGCTCGAAGTTTCCACCCTAAAGCTCGAAGTTTCCACCCCTACACTATCAGCATTGTCAGTTTTTAACTGACTTAAACCCTGAAACCTATATTAAATCTAGCTTTCCTAATTTTGAGATTGCATCACGACCCTCGCAACACTGCGCGATTTTGAATTTTGAATTTTGAATTTTGAATTTTGAATTGGTATAACCCGTTTTAACGGGTTTCCGCTTTAAGCCGGAAATTGATTTCACGGCTTTTTATCCCTTTTGATGGGTGAAAAATCATATTTTTATTAAGAAATAAGGGTATTTTTACCAACAAAATTTAAGAGGACAAGGCATTGCCTTGTCCCTACAGTATTTTATATTTAAAGAGAATGGGTAGAGGATTTCGTTGATAAAATCAGAGTTTATGATGGTTTGATTTGCTGACGTGCAAGGTTTTTTCTAGTAATCCAAACTTGTCTATCACGCAATTCTGACATGGCTGCTTCCCAGGTAAAGGTAAATGATTGAAATGTTTCTGCTGTAATCCGGTCTTGATCCAATGATTCTACAACTTTTTCAAATCTTTCTATCAATTCCGTGCGAATTTTTTCTAAATTATCTAAATCTGCACAGACGGAAATTTCTTTCATGATTTTAACTATATCTTGGTTATAGTCATCACCGCGATTTTTTTGTGCTTTCTCAAATCGCTCTTTTAATTGCCATAACCAAGAACCAATTAGCAAGACTACCGACATAATTAAAGCGATATAATCGGCATTCTCTTGGAAAAAGTTCGGTTTATCCCGGTCATAAAAAGCCGCCGCACCTGGATGTAAGGGTAAACCTGTTCCACTTACTTGACTGGGAGGACTAATATTTGCAGCTAGGGGCATAATTTTGGCTAATTCTTGGCGATAATCAAATAGAATTACGGTAATTTTGCGAATTAACCCAGCTTCTACATTTCTAGATGCTAATAAGGTTCTTTGGACTGTAATTGTCGGTAAGTTAATGTTAGGAATGGGCGGATTTCCTAAGTAAGCACCTTTGGGAATGAAGGCTGGTTCAAAGGCTGGTTGACTAATTTTCATGGCCGCACCTTGATCAATTCCTACTATCCGTCCGTTGCTTTTTTGAATTAGTTCTTGAATAGCACGATTACCAGGAGGACGCACCCGAAATACTGCATCTACTTGTCCATTAAGAAATAAATTATTTGCTTCTGTTTCTGGTAAATCTTGGACAATCATATCTTGTTCTGTCAAGCGATAATGTCTGGCTAATTCCCAAAAAGAATTATATTGTCCGCCTCCTTTTGATGGTAAAGCTAAACGTTTACCTTTGAGTGCTGCTACTTCATAAATTCCTGATTTGGCTGTTACTACTAATTGAAATGCGTCTGCAAATAAGTTACAAATTAATCTGGCTGATGAAGGTGTGGGAATGTCTGCTTGGGCTGCGGCTAATTGTACTTTACCTGCTTCTAATAAATTTAAACTTTCTTCTGTACCTTTTGTTTCCAAAACTTCAATTTTAATTTTTGGTTCGTGTCTGGCGACTACTTGGGCTATAGCCTGACTTAAGATATAACTTTCTCCTGTTTTTGAACCAGCAGCAATCACTAACCGATGAACTTGATTCAAATCTAAAATGGTGTGGATGATTAAAAATATAATCAAGCCAACAATCAACAGTAAACGAAATAGGTATCTAGGCTTGGTTATCCACTTATACCGATTCCAAAAGTTATTTGGTGCTTCAGAATTAGCCATAAAAAATTCAAAATTCAAAATTCAAAATTCAAAATTCAAAACTAAGAAATTAGTTGGTGCTGTAAAATTAAGGGATGTAATACCAATTCAAAATTCAAAATTCAAAATTAGAAATGTAGGATTTTACCACGTTTTGCGGGTTGAAATTTGTTACCTTATTTTAGTGAATTGGTATAAGTATTAGTTTACATCCTTGAAGTTTAACATTAGGTTAAATAATTTACAAGAAAGGTTGTGTAAATCTGTAAATCTCCCCATAAGTGTAGAGACGTTCCATGGAACGTCTCTACATAGCCTAAAACTTATTTACAGGGTTGGGAAAATTACTAAAAATCTACAGTGATTTTAACGTACTGTGTAAAACCAATCTGTTATGCCTTGGGCTAGGGTTTGGGCGAGTTTTTTCTGTTCTTGGGGATTTGTCACCCATTCAAACTCTTGGGGATTACTCATAAAACCTAGTTCTAATAATACCGAGGGTGCAGCCGAGGGACGGGTAAGGGCTAGGTTATTCCAATATACGCCGTAGGAAGGGCGGTTTAATTTTTTGACTAAGTAATCCTGTATGAATACTGCTAGATTGTGGGCTTGGGGATGATACCAAAATGTGCCTACACCTCTGGTATTTTCTGCATCTCCATCATCGGGGAGTGAGTTGTAATGAACTGATAAGGCGATCGCAGGTTGTTCTTGGGCAATAATAGCTTGGCGATCGACTAATGACAAATCTCGATCGTCCTCCCTGGTCATCACAACTGTTGCACCCCGCTTGACTAACTCCTCTCGCAACAGCCGAGAAACCGCTAAATTGACATCTTTTTCTAAATACCCAGTCGGGCCACTAGCCCCGGATTCTTTGCCTCCATGACCTGGATCTAGTACAATCTTGATACCAGATAAAGGCTTTTGCCTTCTGGTTGCTAATTTTGGCGGCTGACGCAAAGATAAAACCAGGGTTGTCTTGTCGTATCTGAGCTGATAACCCCATTGTTGAAGTTTTTTGAGGTTAAAGGTGTA
Organism: Nostocaceae cyanobacterium; assembly: GCA_035298905.1. Classification (GTDB taxonomy): domain Bacteria; phylum Cyanobacteriota; class Cyanobacteriia; order Cyanobacteriales; family Nostocaceae; genus DATGXB01. Next base: position 5,627 of record DATGXQ010000100.1, read on the forward strand.
TTTGACTTGTCTAGGGGCTACCTGTTCCCAATCTAAACGGGAAATGAGGGGATTATCATCTAAACGAATGGTGTCTGTTTGGGCAATGGTGTTATAAAGAGTTAAAGAAAAAGTGCGATCGCCTTGTTGTATACTAACCGGAACGGGAACTTGTAAAGGGAAAAGAATCTCTGTACTGCCAGGCAATTGCCGATATCCTACACTACGAACTACTGTTTGAGGCAAAACTGCACCCGCTAACGTTTGGGTTTCTTTGCTATTAATCCACGCACCATAATCGAGGCGTAACCATTCACCTTCTTTCCCTGTTACTGTTGCCCTTGTGCCTTGAGGTAAAGGTGTGAGTCGGGAATAATCTGTACTCGGTCCAGTACGGGCAACTCCTGAAGCTGCCACTACTTCTACCACTGGTAACTGTGCAGGATTAAGAATTTGCACTCTACCTTTACCCTGTTGAGTAACAGTTTGACCATTCAATGTCACACTAAATTTAGGTTGTCCTAAATCAACAGCGTTTGCTACTGTTGTACAGGCTTGGTAATTACCAAAGTTAGAGGAAATAGTGGGTTGATTGCGTCCTGTTAATATACCAGCATTTGCAGGTAATTGGGCTTGTGGTGGTTGGAGTAAAAGGGGAATAGTTTGATCAGCCAGTTGCACAGACACTTTAGCATTAGGAGTAGCGATCGCCCGAAAACAAATTAATTCCCCTGGTAATCTGGCAATATCCGTAGCTGGTGTTAAAGAATCCTCAGCAAAACCTAAACCTGATGGTAACTGCGGTTGAGTATTTACCCTTGTAACTTTTATTTGCCGTTCCTGATTTTGATAACGGACTGTAAACAAATTCTCCCCCGGCTGTAAGGGGAAACTAGGTGCAAAATGACCGGCTTGACTACGCTTGACTGGCTGACCATTGATCAGAACTTGCCCTGTTGGTGGGGCTGTACCAATAAAAAATATTTTTTCTGTACTGGTTTGGTGGTTTGTTGGTGGAAAAACTACTACAAGTGATGGCTGTGCCAAAGCTACAGAGGAGGTGAGGAAACAATTAAATAAAACTAACCCTAAGAGTTTTTTCACGGCAAATCACAGAAGATTTCACAATAGTGACTGTGGCACAATGACGGGATGTATTTTTTAGAAGTTGCTCGAAATTGAAAATACTATGACTAAGTTTATCTTTGTAACTGGAGGCGTTGTTTCCAGTATTGGTAAGGGCATTGTAGCAGCAAGCTTGGGTCGTTTGCTTAAATCACGGGATTATTCCGTGTCGATTCTCAAGCTCGACCCCTATATTAACGTTGATCCGGGAACTATGAGTCCTTTTCAACATGGGGAAGTTTTTGTTACCCAAGATGGTGCAGAAACTGATTTAGATTTGGGACACTATGAAAGGTTTACGGACACCTCTATGTCTCGCTTAAATAGTGTGACAACAGGTTCTATTTACCAAGCAGTTATTAATAAAGAACGGCGTGGCGACTACAATGGTGGCACAGTCCAGGTAATACCCCATATTACCAATGAAATTAAAGACCGCATCCTCCGCGTGGCTAAGGAAACTAATCCTAGCGTAGTAATCACAGAAATTGGTGGCACTGTAGGAGATATTGAATCTCTGCCCTTTTTAGAAGCTATTCGCCAGTTGCGGAAGGAAATCGGGCGACAAAATGTACTGTATATGCACGTTACCTTGCTGCCTTGGATTGCTTCGGCGGGGGAAATGAAAACCAAGCCCACACAACACTCTGTAAAAGAACTGAGATCCATTGGCATTCAACCAGATATTCTAGTTTGTCGGTGCGATCGCCCCATTCCCTTGGGACTGAAACAAAAATTATCAGAATTTTGTGATGTGCCAGCAGAATGCGTGATCACATCCCAAGATGCTAATAGTATCTACGAAGTACCCCTGACTTTAGAACGAGAAGGATTAGCTTATCAGGTACTTGAGTTGTTACAAATGGAACAACGAGAACCTGATTTAACTGCTTGGCAGACAATGGTAGAACGGCTGTATAGTCCTAAATGCAGCGTAGAAATCGCCATTGTGGGTAAATATGTCCGCCTCAGTGATGCTTATCTATCCGTGGTTGAAGCCTTACGCCATGCCGCTATTGCTACCCATAGTGATTTAAGAATACGCTGGGTAAACTCAGAAATTTTGGAAACTGAACCAGCAGAAAATTATTTAGCTGGTGTAGATGGCATCGTCGTACCAGGTGGTTTTGGGTTACGTGGTGTAGATGGAAAAATTGCCGCCATTAAATACGCCCGCGATCGGCAAATTCCCTTTTTAGGTTTATGCTTAGGAATGCAATGTTCCGTCATTGAATGGGCTAGAAACGTTGAAGGCTTAATCAACGCTAACAGCGCCGAATTTGACCCTTATACTACTAACCCCGTTATTAACCTCTTACCAGAACAACAAGATGTAGTAGACTTGGGGGGAACGATGCGCTTAGGACTTTATCCCTGTCGTGTTTTGCCCAACACCCTAGCCTTTAAACTCTATCAAGAAGAAGTCGTTTACGAACGACATCGCCACCGTTATGAATTTAACAACATTTACCGTAACCAGCTTCTAGAGTCTGGTTATGTCATCAGTGGCACTTCCCCCGATGGGCGGTTAGTAGAAATAGTAGAATACCCCAAACACCCCTTCTTTCTGGCTTGCCAGTTTCATCCTGAATTTCAATCCCGTCCTAGCACCTCCCATCCTCTATTTCAAGGATTTATGGAAGCGGCTATCTCCCTTACTCACTCATCAACTGGCACACCTGCACCTGTATAATTTACTGGAAAAACTTAAAATACAAAATACAAAATATCTACAGCAGGGAACAGGGAACTCTTAACAGGGAACAGAGTTGAAAGTCTTTTAGCATAAAGCTTTGTTCTAAAAATTTGTACCTCATTTATCTGAAATCTGCTGTAAGCACTCTATATTTTGTATTTTGTATTGCTAGACAATACATCCTGACTACAAGTACAGTTACTCTTAATAAGCGTGTATTATCTACTGCCTTAATCCTCAACTGACATTTACTGTTACTCCCAATTTGACGGAAAATGGGGAATTGCAAAAATTTGGCAGTGTAGTGTGTAAAATTACCTTACAAGAGGAAAGCTTATGTAATCAATATAGAGGGCAATTTGTGGCGTACTGGGTAAAAATACAATACCAGAGGAAAGAATATGTAGTTAATTTTGACTTTGTAAATACTTTTTGTTATGAAAAGAATGGCAGAGTTACTTTCTGGTTGCCAAATTGTGCTATGCCAATAGTAATTCATCCCCAAACTAATTTTGAAGATTATCAGAAAATTTTGTCATACCTAGAAAATGTTCAGAAATTAGAATTGGAAAATGCTAATTGGGTCAAAATAACTTATGACAGAAATGAGTATATAATCAACCTTAATAGTATTAGCTCTTTTTGTCATGAAACTAACGGCAGAATAACTATTTGGTTGCCTAATATGGCCAACCCTTTAATTATTCATCCTACCAGTAATCCAGAATCTTATGACAAGATTGTCCAGTATTTACAACAAGTCACAGGATACTCTTTATCTCCAGAATGCTGAAGAAAATTAAAAATTAAAAATTAAAAATTAAAAATGTAAGCATTACAGCAGAATTCAGGAGTCAGGAGTCAGAAGCGAAAGCTGCTTGGTGTCTGAGTTTCGATTCTCAATTTGTACCTCATATACTTGAAATCTGCTGTAAGAATCCAGGTAAAGATTCAGGTGTTTTAATATATAAGGTGGGTAATAGCCCCGACTTCTTATTTGATCATGCCAATAAATTATGACTAATGGACAGAAGTCGGGGATCTGAGTTCTTACCTGAATACTTACGAATCCAGAATTCAGAACTCAGAATTAAAGAGGGTTTTAAAGTCAAGCCGAATGATTTTCAGAAAATCCTAGCACTATCAATTCCTTGTTGGATTACCATTCTGACTACTGACTCCTGAATTCTGACTTAAAAATTAGAAAAGCTGATAAGTAATCAGGCAGAATAAATTACACAAATTCTTTTACTGTTCCCTGTTAAGAGTTCCCTGTTCCCTGCTTTAAATTATTTAATTTAATCCCACGGGTAAGGCCGTGGGAATAGAGAGTTTTGAACTTGGAATTTTGAACTTGGAATTTTGAATTTTGAATTGAGAATTTCCTCAATTTGTTTTAACTTTTTGCAATGCTAATTTTGCAGCGCCGACCATCCCAGCCGAGTTACCTAATTCTGCTGGCAAAATTTGTAAACCTAAGCGAGATGTAGCTAAAACTCGTTGTTCAATTTCTGCTTTCATCGCTGGAAAGAAAAATTCAAAACTAGCACTGACACCACCACCGATAATAATGGCTTGGGGTGTGAGTACATAAATTAAACTTGTTAAACCAATGCCTAAATCACGGCCATATTCTTGCCAAAACTGCAAAGCTGCCTGATTTCCTGCTTGGGCAAGTTCCCCTATTTCTACTGGTTCTTTACCAGTCCGACGACGAATGGCGGGAATTGAAAGGTACTGTTCTAAAGAACCTTGATTACCACTATTACACATTGGCCCGTTGGGGTTGAGAGTAATTAAACCCAACTCTCCAGCAGCCCCTTGATGTCCAACAAATAATTCACCATCTAGAATAATTGCCCCACCGACTCCAGTTCCCAAAGTTAACAGGATCAGGTTTTGAAAGCAGCGACCAGCACCTAGCCAAGCTTCTCCTAATCCTGCACAATTAGCATCGTTAGCCAAAATCGTGGGTTTACCAGTTTTCACTTCTAGCCAGTCTGCTAAGGTGACATCTTGCCACCCAGTTAAGTTAATAGCTACTTTAGCAATGCGTCCTGAAGTGTCCACAGGGCCGGGAGTACCGACACCAATAGCTAAACTTTTATTTTCTGGATCAATTTGAGCGATCGCCTTCACTATTGCAGTTACTACTGCTTCTGGTGTTGCTGGTTGAGGGGTGGGTACAGCTAAAGATTGTATACAAGTACCATCTTGATAAAATCGTCCCAGCTTGATTGCTGTTCCCCCTAAGTCAATGCCAATTACTGCCGATTTACTCACAATTAAACATTCTGTCAAATGTGGTAACTAACTTACCAAAATTTGTAACTCCAGCGCTACCCAAGGATTACTTGAACAAGTTTGATTTGCTTAAGTATTCTAGAGAGCGATCGCCTAACCTCCGGCAATATTATTCATTCTTTTTTTCTAAGATATTGCTGATCAATTCATTCTTCCGCAAGTTTACTGTCTGTAAATTAGCAACTGAGTATCCATTAAAATTTGCTTTTTCCAAATTTGCCACAGGTGCGCCTTTTAAAATCCCGGCTAGGGCCACAGAAAGCATAAATCCACCCGCAGCAGCAGCAATCAAAGAAAGGTTATCTTTCACACAAGTCTCTCACTATATAAGTTGTTAGTTGTCAGGCCAGGGGGCAGAGGGGCAGAGGGGCAGAGGGGCAGAGGGGCAGAGGGGCAAAT
>DATGXQ010000101.1:0-12121 GCA_035298905.1 Nostocaceae cyanobacterium
TCTCTATATTATACCAAATCCTGTTTTATTACCCCCCTTATAAATTAGTCCGCGTAGGCGGACTTTGCGGAAAGTGCCGCGACTTCCAGTCGTTAGGGCAAAAGTGGGTTTTCAAATGAGGATTTGGTATTACACCTTCTAGATTGGGATCGTTGATTTTAGATTGCTCAATCTAAAATCTAAAATTCTTCTGTATCTTACCTTAAATTGGCAAACGATTAATATCCCTATCACAGCCAATTACTACGATTGCTGAACCCTTTTCTAAACGTTCGCTAGGTTCAGGATTAATCAGAAATTTACCATCATGACTTACTGCTAAAACATTCACCCCATAACGGCTACGTAATTGTAATTCACTGATAGTTTTGCCGTGAAATTCATCTGGAACAATCACCTCAACAATACTGTTATCTGGGTCTAGGTCAAATCTATCTAAAATTGATGGTTTAGTGAGTGTTCTTGCTAAAGCACAACCAGCTTCATACTCAGGGAACACAACATGATCAGCCCCTACCTTTTTTAACAATTTACAATGAACTTCAGTAGAAGCTTTAGCAACTACATGAGGTACACCACCCTCCTTGACATTCAGAGTAGTAATAATACTTTCCTGAATATAGTTACCAATTGCCACAATTACCGTATCAAATTCAAAAATTCCCGCTTCTTTTAAAGCAGCAGATTCAGTTGAATCTAATTGTAAAGCATGACTAACTATTTCTTCAGTTAAAGCCTCTGATACTCTTTTTTCATCAACATCTGTAGCTAGAACTTGATAACCCAAGCGGTGTAAAGTTGAGCAGACAGAACGACCAAAGCGACCTAAACCGATAACCGCAAATTGATGGTTATCTTTACGTAAACTGCGAAAAAATTTAAGCGAAGAAAGATTCATAATTTTGCCAGTTGTGCAGTTATTATTTTTTGTTTTCTATTGTTTGAAAATTATCCTACGAGTAGGTTTTCTTCTGGATAATTAATTCTACTGGGGCGGGGGTCGCCGAGTATAGCTGACATTAATAATAAAATGCCAACTCTACCAATATACATTGTGGCAATTAAAACAAGTTTGGCTGATGTAGAAACAGTAGCAGTAATACCCATAGATAACCCTACAGTACCAAAAGCTGAAACTACTTCAAACAAAATTTGGATAAAATCTAACTTAGGATCTGTCAGGCTAATTAAGATTGTCCCTATAACTACTGTGACAAATGAACCAACAAACACACCCACCGCTTTTAAAATTAGTGATAAAGAAATTCTGCGGTTATATAATAGAACTACTTCCTTCCCTTGCAAAATTGATTTTGTACAACTAGCTAAAACTCTAATTGTGGTAGTTTTAATCCCGCCTCCTGTACCACCTGGACTTGCACCAATAAACATCAGGGCAATGATAATAAATAACCCGGCATTAGTCATTTTGCCTATATCAATAGTGTTGAATCCCGCAGTTCTAGGAGTGACAGATTGAAACCAAGCTACTAATAATTGAGTGGGGAAATCTAAATTACCAAAAGTAGTAGGATTTCTTTGTTCAATCGCCAGAATGGCTATTGTTCCTAGAACTAATAGTAGAAGAGTTGTGCTAGTAGCTACTTTGAAATCTAGAGATAAATCTTGAATCTTGGGTTTTTTCCGCAAGCGATCGCGTAACCAGAGGTACATTTCTAAAATTACTTGATAGCCAATGCCCCCGAAAATTATTAAACCTGTAATCGTAAAAACTACTAAAGGTGATGCTTGATAACCAATTAAGTTATCTGGAAATAGACTAAATCCAGCATTATTCCAAGCACTAACACTATGAAAAATTGCTAACCATAGTCCCTTATTCCAACCATATTTAGGTACAAAAGCTATTAGTAACAGCAGTATACCCGTAATTTCAAAAATTAAAGTTGTGGCAATAATCGAACGGATCACTTGTTTACTACCGCTCATTCCCGGTCGGTCTAAAGCTTGTTGAATTGCCACTTTTTGCCGGAGGTCAAATTTTCGCCCAATTAACAAAATTAAAAATGTGGTGGTGGTCATGTATCCTAAACCGCCAATTTGTGATAAAAGGGCGATAAACAGTTGACCCCAAAAGGAAAAGTAAGTACCAGGATCGACCACAGATAAACCTGTCACACACACTGCGGATGTGGAAATAAAGAGTGCCACAATTGGGTCATTCCAACTACCATTGCTAGTTGAAAAAGGCATCATTAGTAGGATAGCACCCGCGATAATCACAGCCAAAAATCCCAAACAAATTGTCCGAGAAACAGTCATAAATAATTCAAAATTCAAAATTCAAAATTCAAAACAGTAAACCCAGTTTTGGCAAGCTTTTACCTGCTGGATGCATGTAAATTTATAGTTAGACATGGGTTAAAGGTCAAGCTAATAAATTTTCCGTGAACTATAACTTGAACTATCAACAGCTTACAGTTTTAGGAGGTAAAAACAATCTTAATCTAATTAAAAACATACATGGTAACTTATCAGTATGTTTTTTTTGAAATTTTGCACAACCTTAACAGAAGTCAGTTTATGAGTATAAGACTTTACGAAAAAATTCAAGAATTTTACGATGCTTCCTCTGGTTTATGGGAAGAGATTTGGGGAGAACACATGCATCATGGTTACTACGGACAAGATGGCAAACAGCAAAAAGACCGCCGTCAGGCGCAAATTGACTTAATTGAAGAATTATTAAGCTGGGCAAATGTCAAGAAAGCAAAACATATTTTAGATGTGGGTTGTGGAATTGGCGGTAGTTCTTTATACTTAGCAGATAAGTTTGATGCTCAAGCAACAGGAATTACACTGAGTCCTGTGCAAGCTAAAAGAGCTACAGAACGTGCTGAGGCTGCTAAGTTAAATCATAGAAGTCAGTTTTTAGTGGCTAATGCTTTAGAAATGCCTTTTGCTGATCAAACTTTTGATTTGGTTTGGTCGCTAGAAAGTGGTGAACACATGCCAGATAAAACCAAGTTTTTACAGGAGTGCTACCGAGTTTTAAAGCCTGGTGGGACTTTGATTTTAGCAACTTGGTGTCATCGTCCCACGGATGATTTACCGCTTACTCAAGATGAACAAAGGCATTTACAAGCTATTTATAACGTTTATTGTTTGCCTTATGTGATTTCTTTGCCAGAGTATGAGGCGATCGCTCGGCAATTACCATTAAATCATCTCCAGGTCGCTGATTGGTCTGTTGCTGTCGCGCCATTTTGGAATAAAGTTATAAGTTCTGCTTTTACTCCTCAAGCTATTTTCGGTTTACTGCGTGCTGGTTGGAGTACAATTCAAGGGGCGCTGTCTTTAGGTTTAATGCGTCAAGGTTATGAACGGGGGTTAATTCGTTTTGGGTTATTATGTGGAACAAAATAATTAAAAATTAAAAATTAAAAATTAAAAACTACAACCATAGAGGAGAGAGAATGAATCAATTTTATCGACCAAATTATCCTTTTTTATCTAATAGCTGGTTTTATTCTTTTTGGAAATTTTCGCGCCCACATACAATTATTGGTACTACTCTCAGTGTCTTAGGTTTATATTTACTAACTTTAGCTGTCACTTCTACAAAGTTTGAAACTGGGCATCTTGGGCAAATTTTCCTCACTTGGTTAGCTTGTATTTGCGGCAATATTTATATTGTAGGTTTGAATCAAATAGAAGATGTGGAAATAGACAAGATTAATAAACCACATTTACCTATTGCCGCAGGTGAATTTACCCCCGGACAAGGCAGATTAATTGTGATTATTACAGGAGTTTTAGCAATTCTGTTTGCCTGGTTGGGGGGACATTTTTTACTGGGGATGGTAGGCTTAAGTTTGGCAATTGGTACAGCCTATTCTTCTCCACCAATTCGCTTAAAACAATTTCCCTTTTGGGCAGCATTATGTATTTTTTCTGTGCGAGGAACAATTGTCAATTTAGGTTTGTACTTACATTACAGTTGGCTGTGGCAAAAATTCCAAAGTATCCCTACGCCTGTATGGGTTTTGACAGTATTTATTTTGGTGTTTAGTTTTGCGATCGCTATTTTTAAAGATATCCCAGATATGGAGGGTGATCGCCTTTACAATATTACCACTTTTACTCTCCAAATGGGACAACAGGCAGTATTTAATTTGGCACTGTGGGTATTAACTATTTGCTATGGAGGAGTTATATTAGTTAGTATATCGCGTGTGGCAGAAATTAACACTTTATTTGTAGTAATTACTCATCTAGCTACCTTGATTATCATGTGGTGGTATGGTGCAGGAATTGACTTACAGAATAAAAGCGCGATCGCTCAATATTACCAGTTTATCTGGAAACTGTTTTTTGTAGAATATCTAATTTTTCCTATTGCTTGTCTGTTGGCTTAGAACAGAGAACAGAAAACAGATAATATTTACACATCATTGAGGATGACTAATGTTTGAAGATTTATCAATTACTAACATTCTGGCGTTTGGTGGAGTTACTGTTAGTATCGGATTTTTGATTTATTTTGGTGTCAAAACCTTAATTACTTCTAACTTGTTTCAACAAGGAATGGAACTTTATCAAGCGGAAGATTATCCAGGTGCAGAAGCAATTTTTAGAAAAGTCATTGCTATTAACTCTACTAACGATGTCGTGCGTTTAGTGCTTGGAGATACTTTATATAAACAAGATCAAGTGGAAGCAGCAAAAGAATTATTTCAAGAAGTTATTAACCGTAGTCCGAAAAATCCTCAAGCTTATCTACGTTTAGCTAACGTTTTGATGCAGCAAGAACAAAGAGAAGCCGCAAAACAAAATTTAGAAATAGCTAGAGATTTATTGCAAAAACAACGTCAGCCAGAAACAGCTAAACGACTTTCTCAGTTGTTAGAAAAAATGAATGCAAGAGTAAATAATAAATTATAGCTTATTAAAATCTTACTAGCTAGGTACTTGTAAAGATGCTAGATAATTTGGCGTTTCCACAAGCAACAATGATGAATCTTCAGCATAAGTTAGAAGTGCTGGAGAATTGCCTAAATGAAGCTAACCCAGAAGATGAAGCAATGGCGGAAATTTATGAGTTGACAAATATTAGGCAAATTTCTCTGATTCAGCTAAAAGAGGAATTTGCTACTATACTTGAAAAACTGAACAAATTTAATAAATTAAATCAGATATTAAATCAAGACGTAAAACAGGAAGATTCAGAATTTTTGCGTGTTAGACGTAATTTTGTTTTCAAAGAAATTATAGATGATTATTCCTATTTATTTTTAAAACAATACAGTCAAGAAATGTTTAAACAAATGACTAAAGATTTTGCATATCACTACAATAACATCAAAGAAATTCAACTTCTAGAAACCTCTGGGAAAAAAGATAGTTTATATATTAGTTTAGAATGTTTAAAACATTTATTACAATCTTTAATTAAAGCTAGTTTACGAGTCCAAGCCTTGACTCAAGAAGAAATTAATGCACTAGAGTTAGGAGATATTACACCCAAAGAATCCGAAATTATGTTAACTTTTTTAGCCTCTAGGAATAAATGGGATCAGGTGTACAGAAATCTTGCTTAATTTAATTTTTTTGCTCAATTTTAAATTGAAGCTATAAATTGATTTTGAGGGTAGAAAAGTTCTATACTAGAGTTAGCATTATCTCAAAAAATCTATCTCTTAACCCGTTTTAACGGGTTTATGCTTTTAGCCAGAAATTGATTTCTGGGCTATAAAATATCTGAATATTTGTTAAAGAATTGTGAAGGGCTAAGTCTAGTAAAAAATCTGTTAAAACCATTTAATTTATTAGTTTTGGGTTTACCTGAATGCGAAATTGCCTAGAGAAGAGTTGGAGATAATAGAGGAATAAAACTAATACAGGTATAGTAGGAAAGATGTTGAAAACTAAAAATCTGTTAGCTGTAGCTATTATCAGCTTGTGTTTAAACCCAGCAAACGCAGCATTAGCTAAAACAAGTAGTGAGAGTTTATCCGCGACTAATATATATTACCAGGCACAAGTTCCCCAAAACAAGGAAGCGATCGCTAGTTTTGAGAAAGGTGAGAATTTTTATTTACAAGGAAAGTTAGCCGAAGCAGAAGCGGCTTTTCGTCAAGCTATATCTCTAGAACCAAATTATGCACAGGCTTATGTCGGTTTAGGGAATGTACTAGATGATCAAGGAAAACCACAAGAAGCTATTACCAGCTATAAAAAAGCCATTAGCTTGGATGCACAAGACCCAGTAGCATACTTAAATTTGGGTTTAACTTATGCCAGAATCGATAATTATCCAGCAGCGATCGCTAATTATCAACAAGCCATTAAACTGGATAGTAAATATACAAAAGCTTATTATCTTTTAGGTAATGTTTATTATTACCAAGATAAATTTCCCGAAGCAATTACTAATTATCAACAAACTATTCGCCTAGAACCCAAGAATCCCGTCGGTTATGTTGGTTTAGGTAATGTTTTTTATGCCCAAAATAAAATTGACGAAGCTATAGATCAATATCGTCAAGCTATCAGTATTAATCCTCAAGATGCTGAACCTCATTATTATTTAGCTAGTGCTTTATCTAGTCAAGATAAAACCGCAGAAGCAATTGCTGAATACCAAGAAACTATCCGCCTCCAATCAAATTATCCACCCGCATATTTTGGGTTAGCAAATCTTTTGTATGATACGGGTAAAGCAGAAGAGGCGATCGCTAATTACAAAAAAGCTATTAGTCTTAATCCCAACTATGCTGATGCTCATTATAATTTAGGTAATGCTTACTATGGCCAAGATAAACTGACCGAAGCAATCAAAGAGTATCAAATAGTAATTAAGTTGCAACCCAAAAACCCCAAAGCTTACACAGGTTTGGCGAATGCTATAGATGATCAAGGCAAACCCCAAGAAGCGATCGCGCTTTATCAAAAAGCCATTAGCCTTGATGCTGAATATGGTTATGCCTACTATAATTTAGCTATTACTTTAACCAAAGTTAACAGACCACAAGAAGCGATCGCTAATCTGAATAAGGCTAAAAGGTTATTCCAAGCCCAAGGAAATCAACAAATGTTAGGTAAAATTGAGCGAGTTTTGAAACAAATTAATAATCGTACTAATTAAACTGTAGAGACGTTCCACGAGAACGTCTCTATTTTGAATTACAATCCAATATTCAACAATTTTGCCATTGCCAAACGTTGCAATTTACCTGTAGCACCACGGGGTAATTGTTCCAAAATATGAACTTGTTTAGGAACTTTAAAATCTGCCAGCATGGTTGCACAATGTTGCTGAATTTCCTTTTCACTAACGTCTGTTTTTAGCACCACCGCAGCGTGAATTTCTTCCCCTAAACTCTTGTGAGGAACTGCAAAAGCTAAAGCCTCAGACACCGCCGGATGACGTAACAATACATCATCCACTTCTAGAGGTGAAATCTTCTCCCCACCCCGATTAATCAATTCTTTAATTCTACCTGTCAGGCGAAGATATCCATCAGCATCAATCTTTCCTTGATCACCAGTGCGAAACCAACCGTTGACAAAAGCAGTAGCATTGGCTTCTGGGTTATTTTCATAACCATCTATCACATTAGACCCCTTCACCACCACCTCACCTAAACTTTCCGACGGTAGCAAGTTTCCCTCTGCATCCATGATTCCCACTTCCACCCCAAAGCCATAACCTACACTACCTGGTTTGCGGACTTTGGGCGGTAGGGGATTAGTTGCCATTAAATGGGCTGCTTCAGTCATGCTGTAAGATTCCAGCACAGGAGAGTTATAGGTAGCCTCCATTTGTTCAATAATTACCGGTGCTAGAGGGGCGCTGCTAGAACGAATAAAACGAAAAGGATTTGCTTGGACAATTTCTAAATTGCGGCTGGCACGTGCCAAAATGGTTTGGTGCATGGTCGGGGCAGCAGAATACCAAGTTGGTTTATAGGTGTCTACCAACTGCCAAAATTCCAAAGCATTAAAGCCATTGGGACAAATCAAAGTACCGCCTGATGCTAAAGTCGCCAGTAAACAGCCCACCAGTCCGTGAATGTGGAAAAGTGGCATCAAGCAAAGGGTGGTATCGGCTGGTGTGAGAGAATAAGCCCCGATGATGTTTTGGGCTGAAGCGATGAGATGACGATGGCGGATAGGTACACGCTTAGGACGGCTAGTTGTACCGCTAGTGTGCAAAATCATGGCTATATCATCAGCATCGGGGGGTTGGGGATTGGCAGGTGGTAATAATCCTGGTTTAATTAATTCAAAATTTAAAGTTCTGTCACCGTTTACTTGGGCATTAATCAGCAGCATATCAGGTGTAGCGGCGGTAATAGCTGCTGCGGGTGTATTTCCCAAAGTAATCAGGGCTTGGGCTTGGGTATCAGTGTAATAATAGGCAAATTCTTCTTCTTTATATTTGGGGTTGAGGGGTGCAGCAGTACCACATAGGGTAGCCGCGAGGAAAGTAATAGCTTTATGTGTGCCGTTGGACATGGCGATCGCTATTCTACTACCTCTACCTAACCCAAAACTCTGAAGTTGGCACACCAGCCTAGTCACATTTTCCCGTAACTGCTGATAGGTGATGACAACCCCATCAGATGTAATCAAAGCTGGATGATCATCTTCCCCGGTAAAAAGTGCAAATAAGTTCATTGATGTTCAGTCAACAAAGATAACTACAAAATAACAAGTTAAAATCGAGCAATCATTTAAAATTAGATACTGCTGATCACTATTAAACCATTTTTTAGTCAGTCAATTACATTATAGAGAATAAACTCTTCTGCTTTTAATTTACATACTATTCCCCCATATATAGTAATCCGATTTGAGTCATGAACTTACTGGTGGAGGCGGGGTATTGGGTATTGGGTATTGGGTATTGGGACTGTTCACATCTCATTTAGGATTACTATACTTTGATTAAAAATATTTTTATTGCTAATCAAAAAACCGCGCCCAGTAAGATTTTTAGGTTCTACCTCTCCCCTGATGGTAAACAACAATTAATTTAATTTTTGTAGGTGGGTTTGAGGGATTAAACCCAATAGTTTCGGGCATTTATTGGGTTTCACTCGTTCAATCTAACCTACTAAATACCATTTAGCATCAAAGGAACAGTAGAGCCAAAATATATCCTATGGACTAATGCAAATATTAATTACTGTCTACAACTTATCCCAATTCTCTAAAATTTAGCAACATGTCCAACATCAGAAACCCTAGCTATACCTAGCTTGTTTTATTTTAAATTTTGAATTGGTATTACTTGGCGATCGCGTAATTTTATCACAAAAGCTAATAAATTATTACATAATGATAAGTTATAATTAAATAATATACATAAATTTAGCCTTAGCTGACTTTAGTTCTCATCTGCAAAGCGGTTTTCTCTATCTGTAGGTGTATTTTTTTGAAACTTCCTGATCTTCCAAGGGAGGGAGAGAAAGACTTTGTGTCAGGCTGCAAACACCATAATGACTCAACAACAAATTCTTAATCTCAGCGATACACTCCAGAATGATAGCAAGTGGAATCCTTTGCGGGTACGAAACGCTGTCAAATATCAAAATCACCCATTTAGTAAATCTGCTATTTGGTTACTATTTAGTATCACTCCTAAATATCTTCATCATAAATTGGGTTGGACTAATCAAATTATTCAATTATCAACTCATAGTACAACCTTAACTTTAAAAATTTAAAAGCCTCTGTCTCACCTCCACGAGTAGTAGCCATTATTGAAAATCAATTAAAACTATGAAACTAGTTACCTTTGTTTTGCGTTCCGACTCACAAGCACTACCCCGCATTGGTGTTTTAATAGATAATGATAGCAACTTAGTAGATTTACAAGCCAGTCATCAAATCCTGTTCAATAATTCTTGTTTTTATTTTCAGGATATGTTGTCTTTTTTAGATGGAGGGGAAGCTGCTTTAAATATCGCTGAAAAAGTTAAGTATTTGATTTCTAATCAACGCCCTCCTGCAACGGTTTATTCATTGCAAAATAACCCTCACAATATTACCTTATTGTCTCCTGTGCCTCGCCCTCGTTCTTTGCGTAATTGTATAGTGCTGGAAAAGCGGCTAATTCAGGCGACAAAAACAGTAGTGAGTTGGAAGTTACCTCTAGTGTCACAGCTAGATGCTTTAGTAGAAAAGATGCAAGGAAAATCTACATCAAAAATGCCAGAAATTTGGTATAAATCGCCAGCTTATTATAAAGGAAATACCTTGAGTGTGGTGGGGACAAATGCACCAGTTTACTGGCCTAGTTATAGTGAGAAACTTGATTATGAGTTAGAAATGGGCATTTTTATCGGTAAAATTGGCAAAAACATTAAACCAGAAGAAGCACATAAATATATTGCTGGTTATACGATTTTTAATGATTTTACCGCCCGTGATGTACAACTTCGGGAAATGATGGCACGTTTGGGATCAGGTAAAGGAAAAGATTTTGATACAGGCAATGCTATTGGCCCTTATTTCGTCACTGCTGATGAAGTTTCCCAACCCTATAATCTAGCCATGAGTGCTAAAGTTAATGGCACAGAATGGTCAAAGGGAAATACTAGTGAAGTGCATTACTCTTTTGAGGAAATTATTGCACATATTTCTAGAGATGAGACTTTATATCCTGGGGAGTTTATTGGTTCTGGTACAGTGGGTAATGGTTGCGGTTTAGAGTTAAATCGTTGGTTAAAACGTGGGGATGTTGTGGAGTTAAGTGTAGAATCTTTAGGGGTTTTACGGAATGTGATTGTTTGATATAGCAGTCTGATTTGAGTTGTGAAATTAATTCTGTAGGCAAGGGAACAGGGAACGGAGAACGAGTTGTACTGATTTTTTTGCAAAAATCAAACCGGATTCTTATATGGTCGTAAGACAACACAATTTATCAAAACTCCACCTCTAACCCACCCTCACCAGATGGGAAGGGAATATCTGTTTTTTCACTTTAACTATAGCAATCCTAAATCATTTATGAACACTACCTGTTCCCTGTTCCCTTCTCTCCAAAAGTCAGTTCACAACTCAGATCGGATTGCTATATGTACAAATGTTTTTTGACTTGATTGAGATAGAAATGTTTGAAATTGCGATGATGATTTTGATGAAATACAATCAAAATCGTCATGATCTGACTCAAACATAGACTTTTAGCCCGACTAAGTTTTCTGACTCCGTAAGTTAATAGCTGTTTGTGCCATTGCGCTTCAAAAGCTTGACAGAAATCTTCTACATGACACAAAAAGGCATCTAAACTAAACATAGGGACTGGTGCTGGGTAAAGTATGTCATTCCCAGCTTACTACCAGTCCCTTTTCTTATCCCGAACTCAGTTTAATCAGCCTCCTACCTCCTGCTATGATTAATAACTTTCTTAATTTTGAATTTTGTTGGCGTAAGCCTTGCCGTCGGCTATTTTGAATTTTGAATTGGTATAATTTCTATCTTTTCACTTGTAAACGTTGTGTAATTATTGTCATGCCTCCACCCCGGACAAGTACGGCCGATATCCATTGATTACCGGGTGTATTAGGTGCGCGACCAATTTTAAACAAACCACCGGAACTCAGTGGTTCTAATTCTATATTGGTAGGATTCAAATATTTTTCTGCTTGCACTGGTTCTTCTAAGGCTGCACCTAAAAGAAAATCTTCACCTAATGGTTCTTGGACAATAGCATCAAAGTTATATTTCTGACCAACTCTCACCTGTTCGGGTAATTTAAAATCTACTTGTGGTGGTTTATTACCCGATGTTAGTTGAGTGCGTTCCGATAAAATATCTTGCTGGACAATTTGGCCATTTACTATCTTTTGGCGTGAGTTGATAGTAGTAGTCAGAGCAATATTATTACTGTTAGCTGAGGGTAAACCGGTAATTGTCGTTACAGTTTCAGCAATAATGCTATTATTTTCCGATTTCCATGATTGTAGGCGGGTGTTATAACGCAGTTGGGGGTAACGTTGCCAAAATCCAGTTAAGGCTTTTTCTAAACTTTCGCGGGTCAAACCATCACTATGGGTAAAATTAGGACTGTAAAATTGGATGACCGCTTTGACATCTCCCTTACTGGCGGTGGTGTCAATTTGTGTTAGGAGGTTTTTGAGTTCTGGGG
>DATGXQ010000102.1:0-12741 GCA_035298905.1 Nostocaceae cyanobacterium
TCTATACTCTCTCTTTCTTTCCCTATTCCTAACCCGCTTAATGATTCGCTGGAAGTTGCCAAGAAATTAGAAGCCGTTATCATTAAAAATCCTAATGTAGAAAGCGTCTTTACTACCGTCGGTTCTCGTGAGGGTGAACCAAATAAAGGGACGATTTACGTCAAACTCAAAAAAGATAGAACAGTTAAAACCGCAGACCTCCAAGACCAATTAAGAAAAGAATTACCAAACATTAAAGGCGTAACCACAAGCATTGAAGATATTCAATTTGTTGATACAGGCGGACAAAAACCTTTACAGTTAGCTTTACAAGGCGATGATTTACAATCTTTAAGTAAAGCGGCAAAAGCAATTAAAGAACGTGTAGAAAAAATTCCTGGTTTTGCAGATGTGACAATTACCGGAGAAGCTAATCAAAAAGGTGATGTTTTACAAATTGAACGGTTTAATAATCAAAGAGTAGCGTATATCAATGCTAACTTAGGTCAAGGTTTAACTTTAGGTGAAGCAACCGATAAATTACTAGCTGAAGCCAAAGCAGTATTACCCGCGAACATTTCTACAAATTTAGGTGGAGATTCTCAAAGACAAGGAGAAATCTTTGCAAATTTTGGTTCTACTCTAGGACTTTCAGCCCTGTGTATTATTTTGGTGTTAGTTTGGCTATTTAGAAGTTGGGTAGACCCGGTAGTAATTGGTATCTCTTTACCAATGGCGTTAGTTGGTGCATTACTAGCGTTACTGTTTACCAAAAGTGATTTTGGTATGATTTCTTTAATCGGTTTTGTTTTCTTGTTAGGTATCAGTAATAAAAACGCAATTTTGCTAGTTGACTGTATTAATCAATTACGCGATGAAGGTTTAGAGAAAAATCAAGCCATTCTTGAAGCCGCCCCGGTCAGATTTAGACCAATTATGATGACCACAGCCTCAACTATTTTAGGTATGGTTCCTGTCGCATTAGGATTTGGGGCTGGTTCAGAACTACGTTCACCGATGGCAGTATCTATCGCTGGCGGTCTAGTTAGTTCTACAATCCTCAGTTTGATTGTGATACCCGTCATCTACGCTATTTTAGATGATTGGTTTCCTCGGTATGGGAAAAAGAAGTAAAAGACACAGGGACGCAAAGACACGGAGACGCGGAGATAAGAAAATAAACTCATCAGGTAAGATGTTAAGCCTTAAAGATATGAATTTGTACCTTTAAGGTAAAAAATTAAAGCTTTAAAATCTCAATGTTAAAGCTCAACATCTTAATGCTAACGTTTCACAAGCTAATGTAGGGGCTGCAAATCTTAATGTAAACGTTTCACAAGCTAATGTAATACTTGCAAATCCTAATGTAGAGGCTGCAAATAAAAACTTACAGTTGTCATTTTCCCCCCTTACCGCATCTCCCCTCACCGCATCTCCCTTCTTCGCGTCACCCCTCTCCGCGTCACCCCTCTCCGCGTCACCCCATCTCCCCCCTACACTACCTCTATCTTCGGTGTACCATCAGCTTGTATCCAAGCGATTTGCGGAATCCGGCGATCGCGTGCATACTGACGAATAGCCTCTACATCTCTTCCCCCTAAGTCCATTTCTACCCTGACTAAATGAGTAGAATCTCGCAATTTCTGGGCATAACTAAAAGCAGCTGCATCAGCATCAGGGGTTTGGGGAACTACTAACCAATTACTGGCCGGAATTTCTTGGGGCAATTGCTGAGTTAAGGAAAGCACTTGGTATAATTCTTCAAGGTTGAAAACAAAGCCAATACCAGGAATACTTTCACCTTGGGGATGATATAGCCCTAATAATTGGTCATAACGACCGCCTTCACCTAAAACTAATGCTTTCCCATTTGTATCAGCAACTACTTCAAATACAATTCCTGTGTAGTAGTCGAGGGTTTGAATTAAACTCAAGTCCAGAATCAGGGGAAAATCGCCCTTAGTCTCTAGTAATTCTACCAAAGATTTGAGGTTATTAACCGCTTGCTGTTGCTGTGGTTCTAAGTCTAGGCTGGTAACTTTTGCTAGGACATCGCCACTTTTTCCCCGTAAATCTAACAATATTCTTGCCCGTTTCTGGAGTTTTTCGCTTAAGGGCAGGGTATCTAAGGTGACACGATCTAGATTGGCGATCGCATGTCTGACCTGATTTCGTAAATGGGCAGGAAAAGACTCTAATAAGGAGCGAGTAATCCCAGCTTCGCCTAAGATGATATGCCAGCCCTGTAAACCTAAAGCTTGTAGACAGTCTACCAGCAATAGCAAAATTTCCCCATTGGCTAACAACCCACCAGAACCGATTAACTCTACTCCGGCTTGATAAAACTCTTGCTGGCTGTTATGATGGCCTCCCCAATTGCGGCGGAATACATTGGCATTGTAATACAACCGTTGGGGGAAAGTAGCCCCTGTCATGCGAGTAACAACAGTACGGGCGATAGAGGCTGTCAGTTCTGGACGTAAGCCTAATTCTTCGTCTTGGCTATTTTGTACCTGAATCACCATCTGGCGCTGAATTGCTTCACCTGCCATTAGGGTAGCCATCCGCTCTAAAGTTGGGGTGATAATCCTGTGATAACCCCAACGGTGAAATACTTGTTGTAACCTTTCTTCAATCCAGCGTTTTTGAGCTACATCTAAAGGTAATAAATCTCTAGCACCGGCTGCTGGTTGATACACCATTATTTTTTCTTCCCACCAAACAAACCACCAAACAAACCACCACTTCCTGGCTTATCTGCTTGCTTATCTCCATGAGAAGATGAGCTTGCACCACCTGCACCGCCTTGTTTTGCCAACACCTTATCTACTTTGGGTTTCCACTCTAAAGCAGTGGGGTCTTGAGGATCTAGTTTCAGAGCGTTTTCAAAGTGGACTTTTGCCATTTTTAGCTGGTTTTGCTTAATATATACCATAGCAATCAGGCTATGGCAGCGACTATTTTTTGGTTCTAGCTTGAGGGCATCTTGTAACTCTACTTTAGCTTGAGCAAATTGGTTTTTTTCAATTAAAGTTTGAGCGCGACGGATGTACTGTTCGACGACGGAATCTTCTTTTGGTGCTGATGGTGGGGGTGCTGCTGTGCCTGTGTTGGTTGGTTGTTGACTGGCAGTAGCTTGAGATTTAGCAGCTTGTGGCGTTGCTAATGGCTTACCTGCACTCCGCATCAAGTAAACTAAGTTTAACTCACTGATGTGGGCAATCATTTGTGCTGCTTGTGGCAATGAGTCAAATTGAGTTTCGGCAATTTTAGCGATCGCACTTTTGTATAGTAAATCAAAATTTGGTGCTGCTGCTAATTGCTTGGCCAGGTTACTACTTAACTCTACATTCGCTGCTTCCTGTACCAAGCGTTTCCCCATTTGGGATAACACTAATGCATATTCTATCCGCGATCGTTCCACCGATAATTTTTCATAAGCAGGGTTAACTAACTTAGACAACAGCTCATTAGCAATCTGTTTTTCCACATCACTGGCAGCAGCACAGCTATCAGGGTGCAAGCGTCTGGCTATTTTCAGATAGCGTTTGCGAATCTCTTTCATATCCGCATCAACTGGCACACACAGAACTGCGTGATGGTCTATCAAGTCATATTTAAACAGTCCACGATCTAGTTTTAAAGACATAGGGAGATGTGACACCCAAAGCGCAGGGAGATGTTTTTAGTTTACTTTGCTGGATTTTAGTCGGTTGTCAGTATTTATTTGTTTCCCATTTTGCTCTATCTCCAAGTTGATAGAGGTGGAACGCGCATTAGTTCCTGACTCAGACTGTGATGAATGTAACCATTTGTGGCGAGGATTCTGCCTGACTCAATTTTGATAGGAGTACCATCATAGGCGGAGACTTTGCCACCAGCTTCTGTTAATAAAATTATACCAGCAGCAATATCCCAAGGTGCAATACCCCTTTCCCAATAACCGTCTACACGTCCACAGGCGACGTAAGCTAAATCTAAGGATGCCGAACCGCCACGTCTAACACCTTGGGTCAGGTGAGTAAGATGGCAAAATTCAGCATAATTATTATCTGAAGTTTCTCGGCGGTCATAAGCAAAACCTGTAGTTAACAAGCTCTTATTTAATTCTCCCGTTTGAGAAACTTGAATTGGGCGGCGGTTACGGGTAGCACCATGACCAGCAGCAGCCCGGAATAACTCCTCATGGTAGGGGTCATAAATTACACCTACTTGCGGTTGACCATTGATCAATAAACCAATGGAAACAGCAAAACAGGGGTATTGATGGGCGTAATTAGTTGTACCATCTAAAGGATCGATCGCCCAGAGGTATGCGCTAGTTTGGTCGCCTAATTTTCCTGACTCTTCAGCTAAAATAGAATGTTCTGGAAAATGGCGGTTTAATATCTCTAAAATTACCTGTTCTGAAGCCTTATCAGCCACAGTCACTAAATCCCCTGGCCTACCTTTTTCGGTAACGCTATCTTCTAACTTGCCAAAGTAACTTTGTATAACAGATCCAGCAGCCAAAGCCGCTTCTGTGGCAATATCAAGGAAGGTTTGTAAATTAGTCATTGGTTATTAGTCATAAGAAGGGAACAGGGAACAGGGAACGGGGAACAGAAGTTAGAAGAGGCGCTCTGAAGGGGAACACGGGTAAGCAGAGAAAGAAAGACAGAAAAATTCTCCCATCTCCCCTTTCTTCTCCCCTCTCCCCTCCCCGTGTCTCCCCTCCTCCATCCCCTTCATCGATACAATCGGCGAAAGTCAGCCGGAGTTAGACGCATGGGTTTTTCTGGGTTCCAAATGCCTTGACCCATAATTCTGGCCCATTGTTGGGACTTCTCCAGGCGATCGTCATATTTGTGATTAGGCGATCGCGCTACAAATAGAGCATACCCTTGTTTGACCACCTCTTCATTTAATAACTGCTTATCTTTCCACACATAAGCCAAAGTCCGCCCGATTTTATCCTTATTTTCTATATCAAACTCTAATAACACCGTTTTTTCCGCACCGCCAATTAAACCTTCCAACACATCCTTAGCCTTTTCACCCCAAGGACGTTGCCGTAAATCTGGTGCATCTATGCCAATCAACCGCACCGGCAAAACTAAATTTGGCTGTTCAGATAAGCCCAGCACCTCCAAAGTATGCCCACTCACCACCCTAGCCACCTTCACCTCAGCCGGTTTATTAGCCGCTTGATTATTACCCTGACAACCAAACAGCAGCAACAAACAAGCCAAAATCAGCAACTTCCGCACAAACAGGCGAAGACGCGCCCCGAAAGCTACCATCTTCGCTGTTATGTTACACCCTGGTATCAACACAATCCTAGTCTTCATCTAACGGTAAACCCGCTTTTACTCTGCCCTTAGCAAAATACCGTCCAAACTGGAGTTCGTAAACCTCATCCTCATCTTGAGTTTCCACCTCCAAATCAGAACGGGCATAGCTGACACATAGCAAAGCATAACCCTTGCGGCGTAACTCTGGGGATAATCCCACCGCCTCCGGCTGATAAACGTCCCCCGACAAAACCCGGACAGCGCAAGTAGTACAGGCCCCATTGCGGCAAGAAAACGGCAATTGTACCCCTCTATTTTCCGCAGTGTGCAGGATATAGCGGTCTTCTGGCACTTCTAGGGTATATGTCTCACCAGTTTGGCGGTTATGAACTGTGATTGTATGGGTCTGAACCATCTTGATTTGGGTTAAGGAATATGGGATTTTACAATTATTGTAAAAAAGTCTTGGCCAAACATTGCATTTTCTATCTTTTTGTTCTACAATCAGAAAATGTCAAGCCTGGAGAGGTGGCCGAGTGGTTGAAGGCGCGGCACTGGAAATGCCGTTATGCAGCAATGTATACGAGGGTTCGAATCCCTCCTTCTCCGTTAAAAACTCAAGGGTAGTCAACCTTTGAGTTTTTTGTATTTTATTTGACTTGGGTGATTTGTTTGCTTAGGATAAGTACAAGCGAATTAACACCAAGGTTATGGATTTACTCAACCCCAAATCTCAAGTTTTAAACGGAACTGTGAGTTTAGAAGAGTTCCGGGGTAAGTTGAGGCTGAGATTTAGGGTAGGTAGTAAAAGGTATTTTCTGGTACTTGGTCTTATAGACACACTTGAAAATTGGCAAATAGCTACAGCGAAAGCGCAACAGCTAGAATTAGAGATAATTTCTGGCAAATTTGACCCTAGTTTAGCTAAATATCAAGCTGGGAATTGTTTGACAGTAATTGAAACTATCGCTAAACCTACACCCCAGCTAAATGAACTTTGGGAACGATACACAGATTTTAAATCTAGTCAAGTAGAAGCAACAACTTTAAGGTTGAATTTTAACAGAGTAAAATCACATATTTCTAAACTACCAACTCAGAATTTAGAAGATGCAAATGTGATTAAAGATTATCTCTTAGCAAATAATTCTCCTTACACAGCTAAACGCATCCTGACACAAATCAATGCTTGCTGTAAATGGGCTACAAAATCTAAATTAATATCTTATAATCCTTTTGAGGGTTTAGCAGGAGAAATTAAGGTCAATCAAGAATCATATGAAACAGATATTGACCCATTTACTAGTGAAGAAAGAGATATAATCATTCAAGCTTTTTCTGCACATCCAACTTATAGCCATTACACTAATTTTGTTAAGTTCCTGTTTATGACAGGATGCAGAACCAGTGAGGCTGTCGGCTTGAGATGGAAACACATTTCTGCTGATTGTTCGAGAATTACTTTTACTGAAGCTGTAGTTAATGTTTCTAGTCAAAAGATTCGCAAAGGTTTAAAAAGTCAAGAAAAAAGGACTTTTCCCTGTAATCAATCATTACAAGCTTTTCTCAAATCCATTAAACCGGAAAATATCAACCCGGAAGCAATTGTTTTTACATCTTTACAAGGTCAAGAAATTAATGCCCATACCTTTAATGCACTGTGCTGGAAAGGTTCAATTAATAAAGGGAAAGAATATAAAGGTATTGTACAAAAATTAGCTGATGAAGGGAAAATTTCTCATTATCGACCACAATATCAAACCAGACATACTTTTATTAATTTAGCTTTAGATCATGGTTTGTGTGTGCAAGATGTAGCGAGATTAGTAGGTAATTCACCGGAGATAATTTATAAGCATTATGCGAATAATAGACGTGATTTACACGTACCTGAATTTTAATTGATCATTTGACGCGATCGCTTTACCTTTCCATCTCATAGTAGAGAGCGATCGCCAGATCGCCAATTACATCTAAATCCAATAAATTAACTTTAACAACCTCTACCTTCTCTGATAACAAGCTCTAAAGTATTCTTTAAACCTGTAGATATGGGTAATCTAGAAATTTCGGCTAAGAGTGTATGATGTGGTTCATTATTTCGCCTTTGACAATACACTCTAATTAGAAAATTTTCAATACCAATTTTGGCAATAGCATCAGCCACTACTCCTGCAATTCCAAGAAGTGCAATACCACCAATCATTCCAAATGGTCCGCCAAGAGTTGCTAGTGCAGTTGTAAGAGCAGCACCACCAGCAAAACCAGTAGTAGCTATTGCTATCGCAAGTAACACGCCAGGTAAACCTAAGCTGGCAACTTTTCTGATAACTTCATCCATGTATTATTTACTCCTGAAATTTTGTAGATTAATTGTTTTTTTGGTTGAAGTTAAAACAATTCAAGCAAGAATTATATAATTAAGATAATTTAAAATATTTTTTTACGCCACCAAGGTGTATTTTTAATCTCTTGCTGAATAGTTTGTACCTCAATTTCAAGACTTTTAGCTTGCTGCAATAAATGGTGTTTATTAAAATAATCAATAGCATTCTTGAAATATTTAATAGCTTCTTTGGGATTTCCTTCTTCTTTGTAGATATAACCTAGTTTAATGTGCGCCTTGGTATATTCTGAGTTAATCATTATTACTTGTTGACAATCAGCAATTGCACCTTTTTTATCTCCCTTTTCATACTTTATGCAAGCTCTTTTAAAATAAGCATCAGTATGTTTAGGATCTATCTTTATTACATGGGAATAGTCAATGATTGCACTATCATACTTTTTCAATAAAGATTGAAGATCACCTCGCTGAAGATAAGCTACAACAGATTTTGGATTAAGTGCAATTAGTACATTCAAATCCAAAATTGCGTTAGCATAATCACTGATTTCGACATAAGCATCAATGCGACGAAAATAGCTATTGATATCTTTAGGTCTAATTTGTATTACTTGGGTAAAATCCAAAATAGATTCTTGATAATATTTTAAATCAAAGTATAAGCAACCACGAATCAAATAAGCTTCAAAATATTTAGGATCAAGCTCAATAACTTTACTATAGTCTGCAATTGCATTTTGAAACTCTTTTAGCGCAAGATAAATTTTAGCCCGTTTAAAGTAAATATTAGCATTATCATGTTTATTTAATCTAATTGCTTGAGTATAATCTAGTAATGCTGACTTGTAGTTGCCTTTTGATGCAAAAATATGACCACGATTTAAGTAAGCATAAAAGTGTTCAGTATTTATCTGAATAGTTTCAGTATAATCTGAAATAGCTCCTTGATAGTCGCCTGTATCAGAGCGAATGCAACCTCTTAAGAAATACGCATCTACATACTGAGTATTTATTGCAATAGCTTGGGTTAAATTATCAATAGCTTCGTCATACTGTTGATTTTTAAGCTTTTCTACTGCTCTTTGGAAAAATTGCTCCTCACTTTTAAAAATATCTAAAACATTTTCAATAGTATTATTAATGCCTTTATTAATTCCTTGTGCTACATTTTCAAAAAAATTGCCTATACCTTTAGTTACATTCTTAACTGTTTCTTCACTCTTTGCACCAGCAAAAACTCCACCAACTACAAGTAAAGGAACAGCAAGAGGAACACTAGCAGCACCTACAGTTAGACCTGCTGCTAACGCTGCTCCTCCGCCTAAAATTGCCCCTGTTTTATTGTTCTTAGCTGGTTCACTTTCCGAATAAGTTTGAATTATTTCAAAACTATTAATAGCTGCTTCTACAATTTCCCAACTCATCCTCAATTACCTTTGTCTTAGTGAATTTATATCAGTTTATGTAATTTCAAAAATTTTGCAACAATTACCAAATCAAATTTTCTATGAGTCAAAAATTTTTCTAAATAATTCCCTTATTGACTCAGTTGTTGACTAGTTACTACTTAAAATCTCTGTGATTTGCTCTGTTGTTAAGTCACTCGCACCTAACATTTCTCTTATCCTCTCTCGTGTCTAGTTTGATCAGTTGCTATTAAACATTATGGTAAATTTTGTAACAAATACAAGTGTAATATAGTTTACTAATAACATTCCGTCAAGTGCTAAATTGTTACGAAAAGCTAAATGATTAATCTTTTATCAGAGAAAAATGTAAGCACTAATAAATTGTATTAACTTATTTAAGCATATTATTACTTAAAATTATTTGTTTTAAAATTCGTAAATATCTATCATATCCGTCCTTCCTACGCAATAATCAACATTTCAGATTTATACCTGGCACTGTGGGAATAAATCCATTAGCACGGATAAAAGTTTCTGCCACCTCTTTTACCTCATCACTCTCAGTAACAGTTTGGTTATCCCAAGGTAAACTTATTTGTCCGGGAGACTTCTTACCCTTGCCTTTTTTCTTGATTGATGGTACAAAGCTACTACCCCAAGAGTTCCTTTTTTCTAATTTGGGTTATGGAAATAGAATGAAATTGTAGGGACACGGCATAGATGATGCCTGTATTTTATCACAATATTGCTGTTGCCGTGTCCTTGTTTTCAATAGAATTTTGATTGATATTTAACCTGATTCCTAACTTTTATAATACCTGATTAGCTGTGATGATACATATATTTTCAGGACAAGGCTTAGGAGATATTTTAATTTTACCGCAGCATTTTTGATGCCGTGTCCCTACTTTCAAGGTTTTAATTTTTGTAAAAGGTAAAAATGGAAAAAGAATAATGTTAGCTTAATTTACGGTCAGCATATCTCTGTTTAAGTTCATCATTAGCTGTGATGATACATATATTTTCAGGACACGGCTTAGGAGATATTTTAATTTTACCGCAGCATTTTTGATGCCGTGTCCCTACTTTCAAGGTTTTAATTTTTGTAAAAGATAAAAACGGTCAGCATATCTCTGTTTAAGTTCATCAAATCAAGCTAATTGTTAACTGATATAAATTATTTAAGTTCTACTAGCAGTTGTTTTCCTAATGCTTTGGCATATTTTTCTAAGGTGATAATGCCTACATTTTCAGCATTGTTTTCAATACTAATAATGATAGATTCATCTACATTTAACCGATTTGCTATTTCTGCTTGAGTTATTCCTGCTGCAATTCTGGCCTGTGCTAATATTACTCCAAGTTTAAAACTGATGTATCCAGATTCAAAGTCTTCAGCAAATTCAGGATCAATTTGCTTACGTTTAGCAATATATTTTTCTACGTCATTCATCATTTTTTCGGGCTTCCTTTCTGTTTAAATAATCTCTTCCTCTCTATATTAGAATGTTTCTAGCTTGACTGCAATTTTATGACTAAGTGGGGATGATGGGAGGAAGAGGGGAAGATAGGATTATAATAACTGTATTGATGGAAGAGAACATACTCTCACCAAATCCCCGAATAATCAGGAAAATACGTAAACTATACTGTTCTCCGCTAAAATCGTAGAATCTGATAGCAAAGTAAATCTTAAATTTTCTCTATAATTTATCTGTTTTGTAGATTTATAGCAGTTTGCATCTGATTGATGTATAAAAGCTAGATGTCAAGGCTAAATGTACAGTCTATTGTCTACTTGCTAATAGCTGCTATGTGGACGTGATAGTAAGTCCGGTGAGGGTAAAACCTAACAAAATGGTTGGTAAGAGAAATAAAATGTTTTTGGCATTTTTCGATACAAACCGTAACTATCATAAGGCAGTTGCCTTGATGCTGAATTAAGTTGAGAATAAATTTAGGCGAAGCACACGGGGAGATTAACGTGAGTCATGGATTTGATTACGATTTAATTATTATCGGCGCTGGTGTAGGTGGACATGGTGCGGCTTTACATGCTGTGAACTATGGTCTGAAAACAGCGATTATTGAAGCGGCAGATATGGGGGGAACTTGTGTTAATAGAGGTTGTATTCCTTCTAAGGCACTGTTAGCCGCTTCTGGACGTGTGCGAGAATTACGTAACGCCCACCACTTAAAATCTTTGGGAATCCAAGTTGGTGATGTACAATTCGATCGGGCGGCGATCGCTAATCATGCAGGTAATCTCGTTGCCAAAATTCAAGGTGATTTAACTAATAGCCTCAAACGCTTGGGAGTTGATATTATCCGGGGTTGGGGCAAAATCGCCGGGACACAAAAAGTTACCGTCATTTCCGAAGCAGGGGAAAGAACCATCACAGCCCAAGATATTATCCTCTCTCCCGGTTCTGTGCCTTTTGTCCCCCCTGGTATTGAAGTAGATGGTAAAACTGTCTTTACCAGTGACCAAGGTGTAAAATTAGAATCTTTACCTGATTGGGTGGCCATTATTGGTAGTGGTTACATCGGTCTAGAATTTTCGGATATTTATTCGGCTTTGGGTTGCGAAATCACTTTGATTGAAGCTTTAGACCAACTCATGCCCGGATTCGATCGGGATATCGCTAAACTAGCAGAACGGGTACTCATTACCCCCCGCGATATTGAAACCAAAGTCGGGGTATACGCGAAAAGAGTTATTCCCGGTTCTCCAGTCGTCATAGAATTGGCTGATTTTCAAACCAAAGAAGATGTCGAAGTTTTAGAAGTGGATGCTTGTTTAGTAGCTACAGGACGCATCCCTGCTACCCAAAATCTCGGTTTAGATTCTGTGGGTGTAGAACTGGATAAACGCAACTATATCCCAGTTAATGACAGTATGGCAGTATTATCATCTGGGGAAGTAGTACCCCATCTCTGGGCGATCGGTGATGCTACTGGTAAGATGATGTTAGCCCATGCTGCCTCTGCTCAAGGTATCATCGCTGTAGAGAATATCTTGGGAATGGAAAAAACCGTAGACTATCGCAGCATTCCCGCAGCAGCTTTTACCCACCCAGAAGTGAGTTATGTGGGTTTAACAGAACCACAAGCCCATGAGTTGGGTTTAGCGGAGAAATTTGAAATTGCTACCAGCAAGAGTTACTTTAAAGGCAATTCTAAAGCCTTAGCAGACAATGATGCTGATGGAATGGCAAAGGTAATTTACCGCAAAGATACAGGCGAGGTTTTAGGTGTGCATATTTTCGGACCTCATGCCTCAGATATCATTCATGAAGCCTCTGCGGCTATTGCTAACCGTCAAACTGTGCAAAGTTTAGCTCATCTAGTACATGCTCATCCCACACTGTCCGAAGTGTTAGACGAAGCCTACAAACGGGCTTTAGCAAGTTAGTTGTAGTGGAGATGGGGAGATGGGGAGATGGGGAGATGGGGAGAAAACTTTATATACTTCCTTTACCCTGCACTCCGCACTCCGCATCCTCTTCTCTATCACCAATCACCAATACCCAAATCATGCAAATTCGTCGTCGTTCACCTAGCCCAGCTGTTAACGTCTCCATCTTGCGTTATCAAGTTGCTTTGCCCGATTCCGCACCAAATAATATTTTGGAAGAAATCGTTTGGCACAAAGAAACAGAAATTGACCAAATGCGGGAAAAGTTACCTTTGCTAGAACTACAGAAAAAGGTAATTGATTTACCGCCCACCC
>DATGXQ010000103.1:0-9998 GCA_035298905.1 Nostocaceae cyanobacterium
GCTCTATTGATCATCTTGTCCCCCCTCACATTGCCCTGGATATATACCAATGCTACAACCAAAAATCCCTAACTACGAACCCAACCACAACGGAAACAACCCCCCAGATCCAGACTATAACAACAACGGAATCCCCTATGAAGGAGATGCTGCCAGAGTAGGAGGTGTAGACATCCAGCAGGAGCTTAACCGCTTAGAGGAAATGATTCTCTTCGGTTTACGGATTCCTTTGACTGGTCGGACAATATTAGATGAAGAAAAGCTACTAGAACAGCTTGATTTTGTGCGGTTATCTTTGCCTTCTGTGTTTCAAGAGGCGATCGAAATCTTGGAACACAAAGACGAGATTTTGCTCGAAGCGGAAGAATACGGACAGCAAGTAGTGGAAGCTGCACAAGCCAAAAGAGCGCAAATTTTAGCGGAAAGCGATATCATTCGCCAAGCTGAAAGGGAAGCTGAACAAATGCGGCGACAGGTAAAACAAGAATGTGATGCGATGATGAAAGAAACTATGGCGGAAATTGAACGCCAGCGTCGCGCCTGTCAGCAAGAGTTAGAGGAGATACGTCAAGCAGCCATCTCACAAGCCAAAGAAATCGAAGACGGCGCTGACCAATACGCTGATAATGTTCTAGAAAATATTGAACAGGATTTAAAAGAAATGTTGCGGATTATTACCAATGGTCGGCAACAATTACGCAGCGATAACCCACCACCACCTCAACGTAATGGATCTAATTCTAAGAAGAGGTGAAGAATTAAAAATTAAAAATTAAAAATTAAAAATCGATTGAGTAAAAAATTAGTCACGACAGCGTGAGGCTTTATGTTTCAAGCGTTGCCAAAACAAATTTCGTTTACTGAGTTTCTCGAATGGAAACCGGATGGTAAACGCTATGAACTGCATGATGGAGTAATTTTTGAGATGCAGCCAGTCGGAAAACATGAGGAGGTCACTGGATTTTTAGCAACAGAATTAACTTTAGAATTTCGACGGCTGAATCTACCTTACTTTATTCCTAAGCAAGCATTAGTAAAACCACCCAATAGAGAAGCCGCCTATTCTCCAGATGTCTTAATTATCAATCGTTCTACTCTAGAAGAAGAGCCATTTTGGCAAAAATCATCAACTGTTACTTTAGGAAAATCAATTCCTTTAGTAATTGAAGTTGTCAGTACCAACTG
Source organism: Nostocaceae cyanobacterium (assembly GCA_035298905.1). Taxonomy (GTDB): domain Bacteria; phylum Cyanobacteriota; class Cyanobacteriia; order Cyanobacteriales; family Nostocaceae; genus DATGXB01. Next base: position 1,186 of record DATGXQ010000103.1, read on the forward strand.
GCAAGATGATTACTTAACTAAAGTGAGAGATTATGAACTAATTGGCATTAGTTAATATTGGATTGCTGACTATTTAGGCTTAGGTGGTAGGCGGTATATTGGCAATCCTAAACAACCCACTCTTTCGATTTATTCATTAGTTGAAGATGAATATCAAATTACTCTATTTCGCAACTGTGACAAGATTATATCGCCAACTTTTCCCGCATTAAATTTAACAGTCCAGCCAGTTTTTCAGTCTAGTAGTAGTAATTATTGATATGAATTTAGTGAATATAGTGAGAGTTAATTTTTAGATAACTCTTCAAGTGCTTCATTATTTAATGATTCAATTTCAAACACACATACAGTAAATTTTACTAAAATATCAATAAATTCGTTCCATAGTATACTTGTTAAATATGGTTGAGATACCCATTCTTTATATTGCTGCACAACTTGATCATTATTTGCATGGACTAATCCACCATTTAAAATGGTATACAATATGTGACCATTAGTTAATCTTTTGGATTGATTTTTATCTCCATCTTCAAAATTAAGAAAATTATTAATTTCTTCAGAACTTATTTCATCATTAATACTAACTTTAGATTCTGCATCTAAAAAAGTAGAGACTTCTTTATTTATGATCTCAAACCTTTTTTTAATACCATCAGATAAGGGCAAATTGTTATAAATTTCACTCATATTAGCTCACATCTTGCACCTGAGAAAAAGCCTCAGTAATGACAGGAAATAATATACATAGGAAAAAGTAAGAAATTAATATCTTACTGAGATGATTAACAACATTGTTCTCTGAGATATTGCAGTTGTTTTACACGAAAACAAGGAAAAAATCATCTATACAGAGATAATTTACTTTTCCGGCAAATAAATGAGAAAAAGAGAGTTGTAGAAAAACTAAAAATAGTAAGAGTTATGTCAACAATTCTGGCTCAAGCTCAAACTCTAGTTTATACTCTCTTAGCATTGATGCCTAGTCAGTATCAACGAGATAGTCTAGAAGCAATGTTAGGGTTATTTCTTGAAGCAGAAGGAAAACCATTACCACACAAGAGTCGAATTAAATCTGAAAGTGCCTTGAGTCGATTCTTGAATATTTATAGTTGGTCTACTCGTAAATTGATTCGTCACGTCAGAGAAATAGCAATTAAACAAATTCAACATCAATCTTCATTAGGACGTAAACCATTTTTACAAGTAATAATCGACTTAACAACTTTAGAAAAACGTGGTAAATTCCCGGCTTTTAATCATTTGATTAGCTACTATAATGGTAAACGAGGTTTGCATCTAGTAATTGTATATTTAGTCATTGGTCAATGGCGTATACCGTGGAATTTCCGAGTTTGGAGAGGTAAAGGTACAAAATCACCTTCTAAAATGGCATTACAAATGCTCCACACTTTACCAAAAAGTTTAAAAAAGCAATTTCATATAAAAATTCTGGCTGATAGTGGATTTGGAACTAAAGAATTTATCAATGGTGTGCGTCAGCTTAAATATCATGCAATTATTGGTATTAGTTGTAATCGCAAATTAGTTAATGGTCGTTCAGTCAAGAATTTATATCATCGTGGGCAGCAGGTAAAACTTGTCGGCTTAGATTTCCCTGTTACTCTTTCTTGGTATTATTTCAAAACTGATAAAGGTCTGTTTATTAAGAGATATATTATCTCTACAAAACCTCTGAAAGCTAGCACTATTTCTTGGTGGGGTAAACGTCGTTGGCAAATTGAAGGTTGGTTCAAAACTGCTAAATATCGTTTTGGTTTGGACAAGTTTGGGCAAGGTACTTTGTTAGGAGTTTATCGTTGGTTAGTTTTGTCTATGACTGCTTATTTATTGGCATATTGGGCTTATTTATCTGTTTGTTTTCCCCGTCCTCTTGACTGGGGTGAAGCTGCACATACTGCTCTCTCTGCTTTTTTTCCTCTTTTAATATTGTCTTTATTGTTACTACAGATCCAACGTCTTCAACCTTTAGCTCTTAGTTACGGAATTAACATTCAAATTTTTAGGTGCAAGATGTGAGTTAGGTTTATTATTTTTTAGTAAAGAAGTTGCTTCATTTTTTATTAAGAAAAACCTAAGTTTTAATATAAATCCATATAAAGACTCTTTATCTAGTCCGTGTAGTTGTATTGAATTGGCTAATTCATCCGAGTTTATATTAAATTCAAGCTTAATTTCAGGCAGTGATTTGATAAATCTTTCACACACTCTTAGTTCAGACGCTTGCTCATTGAAACGCCTTAAAACTTCTTTTTCCATGCTGAAATCTTGTTGAATGTTCATTTATCTATTCTCTTTAATTAGTAATTGATATCGGCAATTTTTCTTAAAAAGAATATAACATTGTTACATTGTATCTAGCCAGGATGCAAAGGCTGATTTACAGCCTCACACGATTTTCATGACATCAAATTACAAAGTATAGGTGAAATCTTCTACTAGCATTCCAGGGACTAGAGAACCACCTAGTTTACGGTTTTCGTAGGTTCCAACTTCGGGGATGATTTCTTGGATGTTGGTAAAGTCAATCAGGTTTTCTTCTCCCCAGAAGCGGTAAAGACTTTCATCAAAGCGCAGGTTTTTGATGGGTGCGACTATTTCCCCATTTTCTACCCAAAAGCAAGCATAGCGAGTCATTCCGGTAATTCTACCAGTTTGGCGATCGCTCCAATTCAAATAATGTAAATTAGAAACATATAACCCTGTATCTAAACTGGTCAAAATCTGTTCAGATTTTAAATTACCTGCACTAATTTCCGGTGTGCGTAAGGTTTCCGAATTATTTGCACCGTTAGCAGGTTTATTATATTCTTTCGCTGTCCGAGAATTAACTAAAGTATTTACTAATATACCTTGTTCAATTAATATTACCTCTGATGCTGCCATTTCCCCTAATTCATTAAATCTGGGTACTAGACCTAATTGAAAGTTTTCCCTTAAACTAAATTTGCCAGATAGTTGTCTTTCTTGACGCGATAAAGCCGCTAAAGCACTATTTCCCTGTTGTAAATCTGCTTCGCTAATAGCATCCCAAGACAGCATGTGTAATAAATCAGCAACCGCAGCAGGTGCAAAATAGGTTTTATATTGTCCCCGTGGTATTTCTTTGACTGGACGGGAAAGAATTTCTAATCGTTGTTTTCCCTCATTAATTTTTGCTAAATAAGTAGTTTCATCCCATTTACTACCGGCAAAATTTCCTTTTACCGCTTGTCCAGATTCCAGAAATAAGGAATAATCTAAGGTAAAGTAATCTGTGGCAAACCAGTGTTTCTGTCCATTAGAATCACCATAAGCACGAATCACTACCCCACCAGCATACAAGCCAGTAAAATCTAAATCAGCAACAGGTTCTAATATCTGATTAACAAACTCATTTTGTGTTAATAATTGACCTTGATGAATTTCTCTACTGGTATTATTTCCCGCAGGTAAAACTAAATAGGGATCTACAGGTAAAACAGGTAATTCTGCACGTAATTCCTGTAAAGCTTGATATGCTATTTGCCAATCAACTTCCCAGTTTCCAGTAAACGGAAATTGACTGCTAATGCTACGTTGATCAGCCATTAAAGTTAATTCTATCCAACCATCAGCCACCACTCCAGTTTGTCTGACTTTGGCATGGTTGAATCTAGTAAATTGACTTTGTTCACTATAAAGTCTAACTGTAAATTGTTCATTTTCTGCTTTTTTAATTAGCAGCGTTCCCACTAATTGATTAAAGCTTTTTTCTAAATGGTCAAGAGTCATTATTTTTTGGCAGTTTGTACAACAATATTGTGCTAATTTTAATTTATTAAATTTTGAATTTTGAATTTTGAATTTTGAATTGCTTACTCTCCCCCTCCAAAAACTTCTACATTAGCAAATACACAAACTGGTGAACCATGTCCTACCCAGATAACTTGGTTTGGTTCTCCTTTTCCACAGAAAGGAGTTCCATACATTTGCCAGTTAGAATTATTGCCTACTTTGATTAAACTGTGCCAAAATTCTGGTGTGGTGGCTCGATAATTGGGGTTGCAGAGAGTTTTGGTTAATTTGCCATTTTCAATTAATTTAGCGTACTCACAACCAAATTGGAATTTATGACGCTGGTCATCTATCGACCAAGAGCGATTTGACTCCATATAAACGCCATGTTCTATATTAGCAATCATTTCTTCAAAAGTGTCGGTTCCTGGTTCTAAGTTTAAGTTAGCCATGCGATCGATCGCGGGACGATTCCAAGAGGTAGCACGCGCACAGGCTACTCCTGGTACACCTGCTCTAGCTTGACTTTCTAAACTACCTAAACCCCGTTGCAAAATTCCATCTTTAATTAAATATTCTTTTGTGGCTTTATTACCTATATCATCAAAACCATAACTGGCAAATTCACCTGTCACAGTCGGGTCAAAAGTGATATTCATTAATGATGATCCATACTGTAGCTTACCGAAATCATGAAGTTTCACAAAACTACCACCAGCATAGTTACGTTCATCGCCTAAAATGCGGTCAATTTCTAAGGGATGACCGACACTTTCATGAATCTGTAACATCATTTGGTCTGGTGCTAAAACTAAGTTAGTGCGGGTATTAGGACATTCTTCTGCTGTTAATAATTCTAAAACTTGTTCACTAACTTGTTCTACCTGATACCATAAATTTTCTTCTTTTAATAGTTCCCAACCACCCTGATAAAAATTTGAGGATGAACCGTTGTTAGTGCGTTGTTGAACTATGTTACCATCTTGAGCAGTTGCACCGAAATGAGTTCCTAAAGAAGTAAATTTCTGATAAACTTCTGAACCGTTACTGCTAACAAACCAAGTTTCTCTAGTGTTGGTTTTAGCACTGGCTATAGTTTGAACAATTTGGTCATTTACTTTTAATTTTCGACAGATTCTAATTAGTAATTCGTTAATTTCTCCGGGATTTAAAGCATCTAATGGTTGCAAAGAGGGGGAGTTATATTCTCCTACAACTTTCGGACGAGCATTTTGGTTAAAAGGATGTATCCACCATTCGCTTGCTGCTAGTGCTTGTTTATAGGCAATTTCGGCAGATGTTTGTAAGGATGATAAAGTTAAGGAGTTGGTAGCAGCATAACCAATACAGCCATTTACCATTACTTCGATCATTGCCCCCAAAGTTAGGGATTTGTTATTAGCTTGGGGTAAACTATCACGGACATAGCGAGTTGTGGTTGCTTCTTGAACGGCTCGAATACCTATCCAATCAGCAGGAATATTCAGGTTATCTATCGCTTTTGTTAATTCAGTAAACATGGTGATAATTCAAAATTCAAAATTCAAAATTCAAAATTCAACAATCTATTTTCGATTACTTTGCTTAGTTTTGATAACTATTGAGGCAATTATTTTTATTAATTCATTTATTTCTTCTAACATTGCTGATAATGAAGATTCAGGTATTAACTCAGTAGCTATTAATAATTTTAACCAATATCTAGTCTCCTTTGCTTCTTTTAAAGCTATTTCTAACTTGTGAATAAAATCTACTGTGCTTTGTGCCGATTGGGATTCCTCAACGTTTGCACCGATTAATGTTCCCGATCGGAGTAATTGATTTGAAAGTATTTTACTCACCCCTGATTTTTCTTGCAATACTTGACAAAGTTTAATTGTCCTCACTGAAAAATCAAAAGTTCTATCTGTAATAGCTTTGTAGCTTCCCATTCTAAATCTAAAATTTGTAGTTTTTACCTCAATCTTCTCACCTCCTTACTTAAATTTTGTATTTTTCATTTTTATTTAATTATTATCCATTTTCGATAATTCCCTCTTTTACTCCTTAATTTTGAATTTTGAATTTTGAATTTTGAATTTAATTTCTGTGCCATCTTGTTCCTTGAGGACTATCAATCAAGGTAATTCCCTTTTCTAATAATTCGTTGCGGATGCGGTCAGCTTCGGCAAAATTCTTTGATTTTCTTGCTGCTTGGCGCTGTTGAATTAAATCCTCAATCTCGGCATCACTTAAACCATCTGTGGTTTTTTCTTCTGCTTCTGGTTCGGCTATTAAACCTAAAACATTGGCTAAAGTTAACAGGGTTTGCCATTGTTTAAATAATTCATCGGGAGATGTTTCTGTTTTACCTTGATGCACCAAAATGTTACCTTCTCGGCGTAATTCTTTGGCTAATTCAAATAAAACTGCTAAACCTCCAGGAAAATTAAAGTCATCGTTGACGGCTTCTTGAAAATTTTCAATGTGAGAATGGGAAAGATTTTGATTTTCTGTGTCTAATTTCCAGCCGAGTTGTTGACCAAATTGATGACCAAATAGCAATCCTTCTTTGAGAGTATGCCAGCCGTTAGTTGCGGCTGCGATCGCCTCATCGGTAAAATCGATTGGTTTGCGATAATGGGCTTGGAGTACAAACAGCCTCACAGCCATCGGGTCAACTCCCCTGTCTAACAATTCCCGGATGGTGATAAAGTTACCCAAGGATTTAGACATTTTTTCGCCATCAACTTTAACCATACCGTTATGTAGCCAGTATTTTGCTAAAGGCTGACTAGTCACGGCTTCTGATTGGGCAATTTCGTTTTCGTGGTGGGGAAAAATTAAGTCAGCACCACCAGCATGAATATCTATAGTATCACCCAGGCGATCGCGTACCATGGCCGAGCATTCGATATGCCATCCCGGACGACCTTTCCCCCACGGAGACTCCCAAAACGGTTCTTCTGGTTTCGCAGCTTTCCACAAGGCAAAATCAAAGGGGTCTTTTTTCTTTTGATATTCTGGATCTTCTACATTTACCCTCTCACTTGCCCCAGCTTGCATATCATCCAGCTTACGTCCAGAAAGTTTGCCATATTCCGCAAAGTTCCGCACTGAGTAATACACATCACCATTAGATGGATAAGCAAAGCCTTTTTGTTCTAAATCGTGTATTAGCCTTTGAATACCGTTCATGGTATGGGTGGCACGGGGGTATTCATCTGCTTCCTTGATGCCTAAACGCCCCATATCATCAAAATAGGCTTGAATGAAGCGATCGCTTATCGCCTCCATTGTCGTCTGTTCTTGACGAGCGCGGTTGAGAATCTTGTCATCAATATCTGTGAAATTCTGGATATAGCGCACTTGATAGCCGATAAATTCCAAATAACGGCGCACTACATCCCAAACAATACAAGCTCTAGCATGACCCAAATGGCAATAGTCGTATACAGTCACGCCGCAGTAATACATTTTAACTTTACCAGGTTCGACAGTGACAAATTCTTCTTGTCGGCGGGTGAGAGTATTGTAGAGAGAGAGGGTCATAAGCAATTAAAAATTCAAAATTCAAAATTCAAAAGGTAAAAAGGCGGTTGCGGCCAGGATGCTGGCTAGGAAAGGGGTAAAAATAGAAGTTACAACAGCTTAACAAAGTCGTGTACTCCAGAAGATAAGCAATAGGCAATAATAGGTTAGAACAACTGGGGTCATAGTCCAGTATTCCTATGCTAGTGTTTTCTGGACTATTTACGCTACATTTTAGAATCTCTGACTGAGCTTTAATTGTGCCTCAGAGTTCTGTAATATTGTTTGATTTTTTTACAATCTTGATTATGCCATCAGCAGTTACTTCTGAATCTCAAGTTATGGACGCTCCCAAGCAGGGCTTACCCGTTACAATTATTACTGGCTTTCTCGGTAGTGGCAAAACAACTTTACTTAATCATATATTGACTAATCAACAAGGTGTAAAAACTGCTGTTTTAGTCAATGAATTTGGCGAAATTGGCATTGATAATGAACTAATCGTTTCCACTGATGACAATATGGTGGAATTAAGTAATGGTTGTATCTGCTGCACGATTAACAATGACTTAATTGATGCTGTTTACCAAGTTTTAGAACGGGAAGAAAAGCTAGATTATCTAGTAGTAGAAACCACAGGATTAGCAGATCCCTTACCTGTAGCTATGACATTTCTTGGCTCAGAATTAAGAGATTTAACCCGGTTAGACTCCATTATTACTGTAGTTGATGCTGCAAATTATAGCTTAGATTTATTTAATTCTCAAGCGGCATTTAGTCAAATCACCTATGGCGATATTATCTTATTAAACAAAACTGATTTAGTGGATGAAGCCACTTTACAGGATTTAGAAAGAAAGATTAATGAAGTCAAAGAAGGGTCGAGAATTATTCGCACTAAAAAGTCAGAAGTACCTCTACCCCTAATTCTCAGCGTTGGCTTGTTTACATCTGAAAAATATTTTGATGTAGAAGCAGACCATCACGACCATGATCATCATGATCATGATCATCATGACCATGACCATGCAAACTGCACCCATGACCATCATGACCATGACCACTCAAACTGCACTCATGACCACCATGATCATGATCATCATCATCACCATCATTCCGACCATTTAGAAAATGATGGTTTTGTTTCTATTTCTTTTCAAAGTGATCAACCTTTGGCTATTAGAAAGTTCCAATATTTTCTAGATAATCAACTCCCTACTAATGTTTTCCGTGCTAAAGGTATTTTGTGGTTTGAAGAAAGTCCCAACCGGCATATTTTCCATTTGTGCGGTAAACGCTTCACCATTGATGATGAGCAATGGAAGGGTAAACCCAAAAATCAGTTAGTATTAATTGGGCAAAATCTTGATCAAGAAACTTTGCTGCAACAGTTAGAAAATTGTTTATGTCTTCCTTCTACTAGCAGAGGTAAAGGATTTAGTAAATAGTCAGAAGAAGGGAACAGGGAACGGGGAACAGGGAACAGGAAAGATTCTTTTTCTCCCCTCTCCCCTCCCCGCATCCCC
>DATGXQ010000104.1:0-35099 GCA_035298905.1 Nostocaceae cyanobacterium
TATGGGCGCACTGGAGAATCAAAAGCCTCCTCGACCCTTAACCCACGATTTGATTGTCAATATTTTGGAAGCGTTAAATATGACTCTGGAGCGAGTCATCATTCATTCTTTACAAAAAGATACGTTTTATGCGTCGTTGATTCTCCAACAAGGAGAACTCAAAAAAGAAATTGATGCTCGTCCTAGCGATGCGATCGCCATCGCTCTCCGTACAAATACCCCTATTTGGGTAATGGAAGAAGTAATAGCTGATGCTTCAATTCCCGTTGATCGTGATGCGGATGAAGCCGAACAACAAGCCTTCCGTGAGTTTGTTTCTAACCTCCGGCCAGAGGATTTGATCAAGCGATTTGGTAATGGTGACAGCTAAAAGAAAGTTGAGTCATGAGTGCTAAGTAATGAGTGCTGGGTGTTGAGGAAGAAAAAGAAATGATGAAAGATTTCAGAAGGAATTATCAAGGAAAGGTCGAATTTTTCGTCATTTTTTAATCTTTATTTCTCAATCTAACTCAGCACTCATCGCTTAAAAGCTTAATTATGAAGTATCGAAGGTTCGGAAAAACTAATTTATCGCTGTCCGTTTTTTCTTTGGGGACAATGCGTTATCTTGCGGATAGCAGAAATGTCCAGCAAACCATTGAGACAGCTTTATATTGGGGAATTAATCACATTGAAACGGCCAGAGGATACGGTAATAGCGAAGAATATCTCGGCCAAGCAATTAAAGCAGGGTTATCAGTACCGCGCGATCGCCTTTACATAACTACAAAAATTCCCCCCACCCCTGATGCTGATACCATGCGTCAGCACATAGACGAATCTCTACAAAGACTGAACATAGATTACTTAGATTGTTTAGGCATTCATGGCTTAAACACATGGCAGCATTTAGAATGGGTACAAAATAAAAATGGTTGTATGCAAGCAGTGCAAACAGCCGTTAAAGAAGGAAAGGTGAGACATATTGGCTTTTCTAGTCATGGTTCTCTAGACTTAATTTTAGCTGCTATCAACACAGATTTATTTGAATTTGTCAATCTGCATTATTACTATTTCTTTCAAAGAAATCACCCAGCAATAGAACTAGCAGAAAAAAAAGACATGGGTGTATTTATCATTTCTCCTGCTGACAAAGGAGGGAAACTTTACACCCCACCACCACAATTACAAGCACTTTGTCAACCATTTACACCTCTAGAATTAAATTATCGCTTTTTGCTCAGTAATCAACAAATTACTACCCTCAGCGTAGGGCCAGCTAATCCAGAAGAATTAATTACACCCTTACAAGTTGCTGATAGAGATAGTGAGTTAACAGCAGCAGAAATGGAAGTTTTAGAAAAATTACAACATCACCAAAAAACAATTTTAGAAACTGATAAATGTAGTCAGTGTTATGCTTGTTTACCTTGTCCAGAAAACATTAATATTCCCGAAGTTTTAAGACTGAGAAATTTAGCAGTAGCATACAACATGACCGACTATGGACAATATCGTTATGGCATGTTTGAAAATGCTGGTCATTGGTTTCCAGGAATGAAAGCAAATCGCTGTACAGAATGCGGTGATTGTTTACCAAAATGTCCAGAAAGTTTAGATATTCCCGCTTTATTACAAGATACCCACGAACGATTAAAAGGAAAAGCTGGAAGAAGACTTTGGGGATAATTAAAAATTAAAAATTAAAAATTAAAAATTAAAGAGCCAGCGTGAACTAAATGTGAAAAATGCTATTCACTCTTTTTTATTCCTTCCTAGTCTCTCAGAATAACTTTTCAACTCAAAACAAGTTAAAATAATATACATAGCTTTCTGAGAAACACTATGCAAGCCACAGAAAAGCCGTATTACACACCAGAAAAATATCTGGAACTAGAAGTAACTGCTGATTACAAAAGCGAATATATTGACGGACAAATTATTCCTATGGCTGGTGGGACAGTCAATCATAATCGCATTGCGGGTAATTTATATGCTGCACTGAATACGGCTTTTATTGAGCAAGAGGAATATGAAGCATTTAATAGTGATATGCGTTTATGGATAAATCAAAAGCGTATATACACATATCCAGACATAGTAGTAATAGCTGGTGAGCCAGAGTTTTATAACAATAGGACAGATATAATTACAAATCCACAAGTAGTTATTGAAGTTTTATCTAAATCTACTAAAGGATATGATAGGGAAGATAAATTTACCGCTTATCGGACAATTTCCACTTTTCAAGAATATCTCTTAATCGAGCAAAACAGAATTTATATAGAGCAATTTTCTAAAACTGGTAAGAAACAATGGAATTTGCGTGAATATGATGAAGAAGACGAAAAAATATCTTTTGTTTCTGTACCTTTTGAAATTTCTATTAAGAGTATATATAAAAGAGTAAAATTTGAAATTGTTGAATCAGATACATAAAGAAAAGATTCTGAGTAATTATCTTAATAATAAAATCTAAATAGGGGCGAACTTATGTTCGCTCCCCTGAAAACTAAGCTGCATATACAGCTATTTTGGCGTGTTTGTTAATATATTGCTCAAACAAATTTTTAATTTTGGGGCTAATTCTCGAATCATCTAAAAATCCAAACCCTAAATTTCTAGCTCTAACTATAGTTTGTTCTAGTGTTAATCCTTCTTCTACGGCAACATTTAATAAGGCAACACCAGTAGAACGCATACCAGCCGCACAATGCATCACAACTGGTTTTGGTAATTGCTCTAATGTTTTCAGAATTTTGGTGATTATTTCTTCATCTAAATGTTCTAGTTTGAGGGGAACATTCACATAATGTAATCCTAAGCTTTCAGCCACTTTTTGCTCATCTTTAAAAAATCCTAACTCATCAGGCGATCGCAAATTCAAAACTGACTTAAAACCCTCTTGAATAGCTTGTTCTAGCTGTTTAGGGATTACTTGTCCAGTGGTGGTTAAATTTTCGTTGATGCGAATTGCGTGGTTCACTTTGACTCCTGTTCTCTTTCTACTTGTGGCTAGTAAATGCTTATTTCAAGAAGCTTTAGACAGATAAACCGATAAAGGCAGCACAAATTGACAAAAATCAGGCTCTATTGCTTAATTACCCCGAAATTTGCTCAATGTCGTTGATTGCTTAACTGTGTTTTATATAATATCCGGTTTACCGATAGGTTTACTGGACATTAAAATAAATAATACTATAAGCCGATAGATTTACAGTAGTTTATGTTTCATTTCAAAACTTAACGTAATTTTTAGCACATAAAAAATAAGATGCTTAGTTATTTGTTTTCTAGCTTAAGACTGAAAATAGCTAATTTATAAGGGTTAGGAAAGTTAGGAATGAAAAAGGCGATCGCCTAAATTCTGTAAGCATTTAATTAAGTAGAGTATGATTTCGTACTAATTTTTAAGCAAGGTTAAATAGTAGCACGCTTAAAAAGAGAGATATGTATACACCTCATCCCTCTCATATCAGCTAATAAGCATCTGTAATCAGACTTGATTTCCAGTGAATTTATATGGTAGCTTGCTCTTATCCACAGAATACTATTACTTGATAGATTTACCGTAGTTTTATTTTGTGCTTGCCAGTCTGTAAAACCGTAGTTTGTCCTCAATGGAAATTAACCTTTATGCCGAAAGATTGGTTTGAGTGGCACGACCTATACAATACTGAGCCAAGGTTGCAGCAGCGCTTGGAAATTGTGCGAAAGTATATTGCTTACAGCCTAGATGCACTACCACCGGGAATTATTCGGGTAGTTAGTGCCTGTGCGGGTGATGGACGCGACTTATTAGGAGTGCTGGCTAATCATCCCCGCGCTAAAGATGTCCATGCGCGATTGGTGGAACTCAACCCCCAGCTAGTGGAACGCGGACGAGCAACTATAGAATCATTGGGTCTAACTGAGCAAATTGAGTTTATTAACGGTGATGCGACTAGCTCCTCTAGTTATCTTGGAGCAGTACCCGCAGATATCGTGATTGTGTGTGGTATTTTCGGTAATTTGGCTGATGAGAAAGAACTCGATCGCTTGTTAGGAAATATCAGTTTTCTGGGTAAGCAAGGTGCATTTGTACTTTGGACTCGCGGACATTCCAACGGTATTCCCCACTCGGAAAACGTGCGTAAATACTTACAAAAATTTGGATTTGCAGAAGTAGAATTTCAACTCACCGCTACGGGAGATATGGGAGTAGGAATTCACCGTTACTTGGGAGAAAATCTACCCGCACCTAAAGAAGAAAAATTATTTGTGTTTTCTGGTATTCCCAATAAAGCGAGGTAAAAAATGTCTATTCAAAGCACAGTATCTAACTGGGAAAAACTGTCAGAAATTGCTCAGAAAAATACTTCATTCCGCCGGGTGAAAAGACCAGGACAATCACCTTCTACCGCTCCTATTCCCAGCAGTTTAGATAAACTTCCTCCTGAAACAAAACCGCCAGTATTCCTTTACCGAGATACTAACTCTTGGTGTCCATTTTGTGAACGGGTGTGGTTTGCTTTAGAAGAAAAAGGCATTCTTTTTGAAGCAGAATTTATTGATTTGAGTAATAAACCTAAATGGTACACTGATTTAGTTCCTACTACACTTGTCCCAGCAGTAAAAATTGAGGGTAAGTTAGTTTATGAATCTAAAGATATTCTCTTAGCCTTAGAAGCAAGATTTCCTCATCCTCCCCTACTTCCTGAAGACCCAGAAGAAAATGTTTTTGTCAGACAGAGGATTGAAGAGATTGATAACTCTGGTTTGTTCAGTCTTGGTTTTAAGTTGCTGCGAGAAGAAATTAATGATGCTCAAGAATTAGCAAATTTACAAGCTACCTTAGAAGCTAAATTAGATGAACTAGAACAATCTTTAGCTAAATATCCTGGGTCTTATTTTGGCTCATCTTTTGGTTTGATAGATATTATGTATAGCCCTCATTTAGATAGATTGGCAGCTAATTTACCTGTATATCGGGGTTATCACATCAAAGGAAATGAGCGCTTTCCTCGTCTCAATGCTTGGTTTGCAGCAATTAAAGAACGTCCTGCTTATCACAGAGTTAATTCTGATAGTATCACTAATAATTTATTGCTGCGGCGGAGATTTGGGATAGAACCTCTGAAAAATTCTTTACCTCTGGAAGTTGCAACTGGGAAAGATTTAGAATTTCGCATGGAAGCAGCAGAAAGATTAAGTGATAATCATGAAGCAGCTATAGGAGATATTCTGAAAAATTCTGGTGTGCAAGCTTGGATAACAGAAAGTAGTACTGAACTGATCAAAGATGCGATCGATTTTCACCTCAGACTGTTAGCAGAATATCTGATTAGTGGCAACAATGCCCCCTTACCAGGTGGTAGAGTAGGGGGTAAAAATGGGGTAGAACCGTTCTTTGCGGCAGTAGGAGCAATTACTTTAGCCTATGTAAGAAATCGTGTCTGCGCTCCTCGTGATATGAGTGCTGGTGCTGCAACTGCATTCCGCGCAGCAGCAGATAAGGTTTTAGCATCTATTTATTAGACATCTCCATTCAAGAATGTAGAGAGGTTCGACGAAACTTCTCTACATAACTTTTAGTACTGATTTTCCTAAAGATTGGCAAATTACATCATTTTGTGGTGTGTGAATACGGCTGCAAAGCACATCTCGATAATGTCGCTCTAAAGGATTCTTTTTCATTAACCCTGGATTACCAGTTAATTCTAAACCAATTTCTATGGCACGGATGGAGTTAGTTGTGGTTAAATATTTGATGGTTTGGGCTTGTAAACCTATATTATTATTATTATTATCAATTTTACCTGCCTCAATATCTGCTGCTAAACTGTAAATTAATCTTTGGTTAGCCATGAGTAAGGCTTCCATTTCTCCCATTGCTGTTTGTAGGCGTGGTAAGGTGGCTAAAGATTCTCCTAAGTTGGAAGGTTTACGCTGATTTAAGTAGTCAATTAACCAGTTTTGAGCGCTTCTGGCTACTCCCAAATATAAAGCACTTAAAAGTAAACTTACCCAACTAGCGTTTAAAGGATCGATCGCTGTTGGTGCGGAAATGGGACGAAGATTTAAGGCATATTCTTCAGGTATCACGACTTTTTCTAAGATTAAATCATGGCTACCGGTAGCCCTCATCCCTAAATGATCCCAAGTTTCTACTATTTGCAATCCAGGTACATCGCGGGGGACAAGAAAACTCCCTACTCGCGGTTCTTCTTCTGTCGTCCTAGCCCAAACTACAAAATAACTTAAGATGGGACTGCCAGTAGTGTATATCTTATGACCTGTAATTTGCCAACCACTGCTGGTTTTTTCCGCTATCGTTGCGGGTAGTCCTCCTCTAGCTGGTGTACCTAGTTCTGGTTCTACCCTCGCAGCGTTGATTAAAGCAATGCCGGCGATCGACTCTTGACACAAACGCCTGTAAACTGCTGGATTCCAGTCACGTTTTCGACCTGCTTGGGCGTGTTGTAGGTAGTGCATGGTCAATACTAGAGCGGTAGAAGCATCACCCCACGCTATACTTTCCACTACTCGACATATACTTGCTATCCCTAACCCAGCACCTCCCATATCTTTGGGAATGGTTAGGTTAAGTAATCCGGCTTTGTGTAGAATTGTAAAATTTTCAAAGGGAAATGAGCCATCTTTGTCATGTTGTGCTGCACGAGTGGCAAAATCTTGAGCGATCGCTTCTACTGTGTCGAATAAATGCGGGATATTTCCCCAACTTTTGGTTATTAAACTTGCTGTCACTGCTCACTCCCTACTGTGACCTAAATTGTAAGTTTTAATATTAGTTTTTTTATAATCAATTATAATTACACAATTTTGGATAAAAAGCAAGCTATGGATCAATAAGTAATTCGTCAAAAATGATTAGCAATACAATAATTAATATTGAACGCAGATGGACGCAGATGGACGCAGATGATTTGTCAAGGTTGTCAACAATAAACTCTATGACATGAGATGAGTTAAAGCTTGAATTAAGGTTTGGTTTTGTTCGTCTGTACCTACGGTAATTCGCAGTTTATCATCTAGTTGTGGTTGAGGAAAGTAACGAATTAAGATTCCTTTTTCTTTGAGTTTTAAATAGAGATATTCTGCATTGTTTTCTGGAGGTTTAACAAGTAAAAAATTAGCTTGAGAATCCCAAACTTGAAAACCTAAATTTTGTAAATCTGTTGTTAGTTTGCTGCGGGAAGTTTTAATTTTTTCTACACAAGTATTTTTGTATGCTTGGTCAGATATGGCTGCTGCTCCTATTTTACAGGCGATCGCATCAATATTGTAACTATCTTTAACTTTATATAATCCACTTAATAACACTGGATTAGCCACACCAAATCCTAAGCGTATTCCCGCTAAAGAATAACCTTTAGAAAGGGTACGAATAATAATTACATTCTCAAATTCCTGCACCAAGTCTAGCGCGTTGTCTGCGGTAAAATCTACATAAGCTTCATCAATAACCAAAACCCCAGATAAGTTACTGGCTAATTTCCGTAAATCAGCTTTGGGGACGACATGACCAGAAGGACTATTCGGAGAAGCAATAAATGTTACACTACCATTAGCTGCTAATATTTCCTCTACAGGTAAACGATAATCTGCATTGTAGGGAATTTCAAATAGTTCCGCAGCTTGCATTTGCGTTAATGTACTGTATAAAACATAAGTTGGTGTAGGATAAACTACCTTTCTTCCTGGTTCTACACAGGCTCGCATCACCACATTCAACAGTTCATCACTACCATTACTAACAATAATCCAATTTTCGGGAACTCCTAAAATTTTACTGGCTGCTTTTTGAAATTCCTCGCCATAAGCATTAGGATAACGCCGCAACCATTCCCCGTCGAAATTCTGTAACACTTCCAGCACCGCAGGAGAGGGAGGATAGGGATTTTCGTTACTATTGAGTTTAATTATTTTTGTACCAGCTTTAGGCTGCTCACCAGGGATATAAGCAGCCATATCATTAACATTGGGGCGGAAGTAATTAACCATTACTCAATTGTTTCCAACTTCTGAGCAGTTTATCATCTATCCTGCAAAGTTGGACGAATCAAAATTTCGTTAACGTTGACATGGGGCGGTTGACTGACAGCATAAACTATGGCGGCTGCGATATCTTCACTTTGTAACGGTGTAATTGAGTTGCGGCGTTCTTGAATGTTCTTTTTTGCTATGGGGTCAGTGATTTGATCATCGATTCCTGTATCTACTAAACCAGGTTCAATGATAGTTACACGAATATTATCTTGATAAACCTCTTGGCGCAATGCTTCTGAGAAACCATTAACACCCCATTTTGTTAAATTATATACTCCTATCCCTGCTCTTGCTGTCCTTCCTGCTACTGAGGAAATATTGACGATATGCCCTGATTTTTGCGCCTTGAGGATGGGTAAAACTGCATGAGTGGCGTACAATAACCCTAAAATATTCACATTAACCATTTTCCGCCAATCCTCAGTATTCGCGCCATCAATGTTACCCAGCAAGGCTATGCCAGCATTATTAACCAGAATGTCTACCCGTCCAAATTCAGCGTTGGCTGTTTGTACCAAATGATGAGCTTGGGTTTCATCGGTAATGTCTGTGACAACTGGTAAAGCTTGACCGCCGCTCTCTGCAATGCGTTTGGCTACTGCCTCTAAGCGATCGCCTCTTCTAGCCCCAATCACCACTTTAGCACCTTCCGCCGCTAGTGCGATCGCTGTTGCCTCCCCAATTCCCGAAGATGCCCCGGTAACAACTGCAACTTTTCCCGCTAACTTACCTGTCATAGCAATTTCCTTGATCAATGCTGGTGCTGTAAGTTGATAATAGCTTAAGACACACTAGATCGCTCAACTTACAGTAGTTTATCCGCCAAGATAAGAGAAGCAGATCCTTTTATAATCAGTCTCGCTCAAATTCTGTTTTCTGATAATTGGTGATCAAGTCTGTGGGTAGGAGGATGTCCATAAATTGTCGGGTGCATCCCATTTTGGCGAATACCCTCGACTAGAAGTCTGGGGCTATACAAACAAAGCCTGCCTCCGCAGGCTATATACAGTCCGCGCAGGCGGACTTCGCTTGTGTAGCCGCGATTTCCAATCGCCTGGGGTTTTTTCCAAAATAGGATGCTCCCAAATTGTCAATTAGTCTATTTTTCCCGATGATGAGACTGGTTCTAGCTGAGTTACCCTAGAATAAGTCCAAGATAAAATTTTTAAGTTTATAAATGGGCAAAAAAATAACCCCGCATCAACTGAATTAATGAAGGGGTATTTGAGTTTTTAAATTGATAGCTTTTAAGAGGCTGTTGCAGTTTCTTTCTGCGTTAATTTGGATAGCTTCCATTTGCGCTGAATGGTTGAAACTGCGGCTATAGTTCCTAAAGCAATGATTCCCAGGGTAGAAGAAGGTTCAGGCACTGAACGGCATACAGTGCAAGCAGGAATATCATTAGACCCTAAAATAGTTTCTTGACCAGTTTCTAAATCAATAGTTGTAAAAGAGTCATTTTCGCTTAAGGAGAACACAGGTGAATTATTAATGTCAGGTTGCTGTAAAAGAGCAAAAGTTAACTCTATAATATTTCCAGGTTCGCTAGAAGGGGTATCAGTCAAGCCAGCAATATCCAAAATTTTACCAGATGCTAATTGGCTAAAATCAGGCTGTGTGCTTCCTTCGTAATAAGGCGTTGCATAATCTAAGCTGACAAGAGAAAATGTTTGTGGATCAAAGCTGACATCCAACTGAAAAGATTTCACAGCAACTGGATCGACTTTCAGTCTCCTAGCTTTAGTTTTTTGCGTTACAATTTGTCGGGCACGAACTACATCATAACCTACTTTTTTACCCTTGTTATTATAACGGGGTACCAGCTTAGGTTCTCCAACTTCTAATGAAATCGGTGTCTCTATCACTATCTCTTCATATGCACAATCCAAGTTAAGAAATCTCGCAATAAAATTTGCAGCAAAACTAGACTCAGGTGTGCATAAAATCAACCCAATGCTCAAGAATAGAATTCTATATAAACCTTTGGCAAATATTATTTTGGTAAACATGGTTGAATATCTCCTACTTATTAAAGTTAACACCTAGCCTTTAGTAGTCCGTAAAAAAACTCAAAAGAGCAGGTATGAACCACGTCTAAAAAACTGCCATTTAACGTTAACCAACGATTGATTTAGCTAATCGTAAAATCGCACATACTGACTATCGCAAAAACTATTGCTTTTGTTGTCTTCGCACTCTGCATTTATCTAACTCAGTAAATTTTTCATAGTTGAGAAAGCAAAATGGTATGCTAGCCAACTCCCAGCAAAAATCCTACTTAGCTAGATTTAGAGTGTTATTACAGTTACCCGTGTCAAAAAAGGTTTATGTTAATTTGCTTAGAAAATAAAGTATCACTTCTCAATGTAGCTAAAAGTAAATCCACATAATTATTTACAATTTGCAGTGTATCACGTAATATTGCGCTAAAAACTGTACTTACTTTAGACTGTCAGTCTTGAACAGCAATCGTCTCTTCTTTTCCTGATCAGCCTTTCAGAGATGCTGTAACAAAGTAAGATGGCTTAAACCCGCGTTTCCAGTCAGAAAGCAGAGAAGCAGACAAGATACAATAGTTAACATTGTTGAGACTTTAGTTTTTTCTGTTTTGATTTCAGTCTCAGCTTTTTAACTCTCATTTTGCTGCAACAAATATGAAACATCCATTTCTTGAGCGCCTGCATAGTCCAGAACGTCCGGTTATTGTCTTTGATGGGGGAATGGGAACAAACCTCCAAAGACAAAACCTTACGGCTGAGGATTTCGGTGGCGCACAGTATGAAGGTTGTAATGAATACTTAGTACATACTAAGCCGGAAGCTGTGGCTAAAGTTCACCGGGACTTTTTGGCTGCTGGTGCTGATGTGATTGAAACAGATACCTTTGGCGCGACATCGATCGTTCTGGCAGAATATGATTTAGCAGACCAAACGTATTATCTCAATAAAACCGCCGCAGAGTTAGCGAAACGGGTAGCCGCAGAATTTTCCACACCAGAAAAACCCCGGTTTGTTGCTGGTTCAATCGGTCCGACAACTAAACTCCCCACTTTGGGACATATTGATTTTGACACTTTGAAAAATGCCTTTGCCGAACAAGCGGAGGCGCTTTTTGATGGTGGGGTAGATTTATTTATTGTGGAAACTTGCCAAGACGTGCTGCAAATCAAAGCGGCTTTAAATGGGATTGAGGAAGTTTTTGCGAAAAAAGGGGAAAGGCGATCGCTCATGGTTTCTGTCACAATGGAAACTATGGGAACAATGTTAGTAGGGACAGAAATTAGTGCTGTATTAACAATTTTAGAACCTTACCAAATTGATATTTTGGGGTTAAACTGTGCCACGGGTCCAGATTTAATGAAACCGCACATCAAGTATTTATCAGAACATTCGCCCTTCGTAGTTTCCTGTATTCCCAATGCCGGTTTACCAGAAAACGTCGGCGGTCAAGCACACTACAAGCTCACACCGCTAGAATTACGGATGGCGTTAATGCACTTTGTAGAAGATTTGGGTGTCCAAGTGATTGGGGGTTGCTGTGGGACACGTCCAGAACACATTCAAGCATTAGCAGAAATCGCCAAAGATTTAAAACCTAAAGTTAGACAGCCAAGTTCAGAACCATCAGCCGCATCAATTTATACTACTCAACCTTATATTCAAGATAATTCTTTCTTGATTGTTGGTGAACGTCTGAACGCCAGTGGTTCTAAAAAATGCCGGGAGTTACTGAATGCGGAAGACTGGGACGGCTTGGTATCTATGGCGCGGAGTCAGGTAAAAGAAGGCGCTCACGTCCTCGATGTCAACGTCGATTATGTGGGACGTGACGGGGTGCGGGATATGCGGGAATTGGTTTCACGCATAGTTAATAATGTCACCTTACCTTTAATGCTCGATTCCACCGAATGGGAAAAAATGGAAGCGGGGTTAAAAGTCGCCGGTGGTAAATGTTTACTCAACTCTACCAACTACGAGGACGGCGAACCGCGTTTTTTAAAGGTATTAGAATTAGCGAAAAAATATGGTGCAGGTGTAGTAATTGGTACAATTGATGAAGAGGGAATGGCGCGGACAGCCGAGAAAAAATTCCAAATTGCTCAACGTGCTTACCGTCAAGCTGTAGAGTTTGGTATACCCGCAACGGAAATATTTTTTGATACTCTAGCTCTCCCAATTTCTACAGGGATAGAAGAAGACCGGGAAAACGGCAAAGCCACCATAGAAGCAATTCGCCGCATTCGTCAAGAATTGCCCGGTTGTCATGTAATTTTGGGTGTATCGAATATATCCTTTGGTTTAAACCCAGCAGCTAGAATCGTGTTAAATTCCATGTTCTTACATGAAGCGATATCTGCGGGAATGGATGCAGCCATAGTTAGTGCCAGTAAAATTCTACCAGTTGCCAAAATCGAACCGCAACATCAAGAAGTTTGTCGGCAATTAATCTATGATCAAAGAAAGTTTGAAGGTAATGTCTGCGTTTATGATCCTTTAGCAGAATTAACCAAATTATTTGAGGGAGTAAAAGCCAAACGTAGCACCGGCATTGATGAAAACTTACCGATTGAAGAAAGATTAAAACGTCATATTATTGACGGAGAAAGAATCGGTTTAGAAGCGCAACTAGCCAAAGCCTTAGAACAATATCCACCCTTAGATATTATCAACATCTTCTTATTAGATGGTATGAAAGTAGTGGGTGATTTGTTTGCTACTGGACAAATGCAATTACCTTTCGTGTTACAGTCAGCAGAAACCATGAAAGCCGCAGTTGCATATTTAGAGCCTTTCATGGAAAAATCAGAAGCGGGAAATAATGCCAAAGGTACATTTATCATCGCTACTGTCAAAGGGGATGTACACGACATTGGTAAAAACTTAGTTGATATTATCTTGTCTAACAATGGGTACAAGGTAATTAATTTAGGCATTAAGCAACCAGTAGAAAATATCATTGAAGCCTACAATGAGCATAAAGCTGATTGTATAGCCATGAGTGGTTTGCTGGTAAAATCCACCGCTTTCATGAAAGAGAACTTAGAAGTTTTCAACGAAAAAGGAATTACCGTGCCGGTGATTTTGGGTGGTGCAGCTTTAACACCTAAATTTGTTCATGAAGATTGTCAGAATACCTATAAAGGTAAAGTCATTTATGGCAAAGATGCCTTTTCTGATTTAAACTTCATGGATAAATTAATGCCTGCCAAATCTGTGGGTAAATGGGATGATATAAAAGGATTTTTAGATGAGTTTGTAGAAACAACCGAATCTACAAATGGTCACAAAGAATCAACCGCAAAACTGAAAAAAGAAAAAGCCGCAACTGAACCAAGAGAAATAGATACTCAACGTTCAGAAGCAGTAGCGGTAGACATTGAACGTCCCAAACCACCATTTTGGGGAACGAAATTATTAGAACCTGCGGATATTCCTTTAGAAGAATTATTCTGGTATTTAGACTTGCAAGCTTTAATTGCTGGACAATGGCAATTTCGCAAACCCAAAGACCAATCTAAGGAAGAATACCAGGAGTTTTTACAAGAGAAAGTTTATCCAATTTTAGAAACTTGGAAACAGCGCATTATTGAGGAGAATTTATTACATCCTCAAGTGATTTATGGGTATTTCCCTTGTCAGTCGGCAGGAAATACTTTATATATTTATCAATCAGAAAATGTAGAGAATTTCCATGGAACGTCTCTACAACCAGTGACAACATTTGAATTTCCCAGACAGAAATCTTCAAGACGTTTATGTATTGCTGATTTCTTCGCACCGAAAGACTCAGGAATAATTGATGTATTCCCCATGCAAGCGGTGACAGTGGGAGAAATAGCCACAGAATTTGCACAGAAACTATTTAGGGATAATCAATATACAGATTATCTTTATTTCCACGGTTTAGCAGTGCAAGTTGCTGAAGCTTTAGCCGAATGGACACACGCAAGAATCCGCCGAGAATTGGGTTTTGATGCTGAAGAACCGGATAACATTCGAGATATTTTAGCGCAGCGTTATCGTGGTTCTCGCTACAGTTTTGGATATCCCGCTTGTCCGAATATTCAAGACCAATATAAGCAGTTAGAGTTGTTAGGAACTGACAGAATAAAGATGTACATGGATGAAAGTGAACAGCTTTATCCTGAACAGTCCACTACAGCGATAATTACTTATCATCCTGTAGCGAAATACTTCACCGCATAACCCCCCTAACCCCCTCAAATATCAAAACTCTATCCTTTTCTTCCCCCCGTTTCGGGGGGACTGATACCAATTCACGAAAAGAAAGTACCATAAGTAAACTAGCAAAACCTTGTAAAATCATACTTTCCCAATTTTGAATTTTGTTGGCGAAGCCTTGCCGAAGGCTATTTTGAATTTTGAATTGGTATGAGGGGGGTGCGAAGAGGGGGAATTTAATTAAGTTGATCAAATCATTTTTTACATGAAAACAGATTCTATTTTTTATCGCATTTTTCAAACATTACCAGAATCTTTTTTTGAACTACTCAATTTATCAGCAAATGAAGCTAAGGTATATGATTTTGCTTCTGTAGAACTTAAACAAACAGCATTTAGGATTGATGGTGTATTTCTTCCGACTATTAATCAACACGATAAACCAATTTATTTTGTAGAAGTTCAATTTCAAAAAGATATAGATTTTTATGCTCGTTTCTTTTCCGAGATTTTTCTTTATTTACGTCTCTATGCATCTACAAAACCTTGGAGATCAGTAGTTATTTTTGCTAAACGCAGTATAGAACCCACAGAAATAGAAACATATCGCTTTTTACTAGAAAGTCCGTTTGTTACTCGTTTATATTTAGATGAACTAGATGATAATTTACAAGAATCATTAGGAATTGGTATCATTAAATTAGTGGTAGAAAATGAAAAACGTATTCCTGAGTTAACCAGAAATTTACTAATTAAAGCAAATTCAGAATTAGCTGATGAAGTCTTGCAGAAAAATTTGCTAGACTTAATACAGACAATCGTATCTTATAAACTACCCCGTCTCAGTCCACAGGAGTTAGCGAAAATGTTTAGTATTAGTGATTTAAGAAATACAAGATACTATCAAGAGGTACGTTATGAGTCGGAGCTAAATCTTGTCATGCGTCAGTTGGAGCGACGGATAGGGGGAGTAAGTCAGGAATTACAAGTGCAAGTTAATAAGTTATCTGTGGAAGATTTGGAAAATTTAGGTTTGGAGTTGTTAGATTTTACAAGTGAAGCTGATTTGGTTGCTTGGTTAAAGAATAAGAAAGAAGAAACCATGTAATTAGTCTTGCTTAGTTTTCAGTTTTTCGCTAGGAAATATTATGTTTTTTAAATTGATGTTTAGATAATGGCAATGACTTACATCGATTTTCAATTAAATGAAATTATACCAAATTTTGGCTTAACATTAAATGAGCAATCAGGATTATTTGCAGATGTACCAGAAGAAGAATGTAGCGACTTACTAACAACTATCCTCAAAGAGAATGTAGATTTAGCAGTAGCAATCAACGCAGAAAAAGCTCGTTCAGAAATGATTATTAGTCCTATTTTATTGGAAGTGAGGAGAAAATTAAATTGTGAAATCAGTTTATTTTCTGGTGTTGATTTTAATGTTGATACCCAAAAAGGATTAAATGGTTTTTGTGATTTTATCATTAGTCTTTCCAAAGAACAGCTTTTTGTTAACGTACCAGTGATTACATTAGTAGAAACAAAAAACGAAAATTTAAAATCAGGTTTAGCACAATGTATAGCCGAAATGCTTGCGGCTGATTTATTTAATCAACAAAGAGGGAATACAATTAAAACTATTTACGGTGTGATTACTATTGGTACTATTTGGCAATTTATGAAGTTAGAAGATAAAGTTATATCTATTGATTTGAGTGAGTATTATATCAAAGATGTGAAGAAAATTTTAGGAATTTTAGTCAATGCTATTAAACAATAAATATTATTATCCATTCCAGACTCCGGCTAGGAATGCTATAATTGAGGCTCTACCTCAAGTTAAATTAGTAATAAAAAAAGAGGCAGAGCCTCTTGGTGGGCATTCCCTGTCAGAGCCAGGGAACAATTATATTTTCTCACAACTTATCAAATTTTGGCAGTTCTAAATAATTTTCTACTGCATTAAATGTTAAATAATTAATTTCACAGGCATAAGACAAAAAAGATTTTAGACATCTTAATCTTTTATTTTGTGTT
Organism: Nostocaceae cyanobacterium; assembly: GCA_035298905.1. Lineage (GTDB taxonomy): Bacteria > Cyanobacteriota > Cyanobacteriia > Cyanobacteriales > Nostocaceae > DATGXB01. The sequence continues at coordinate 16,248 of DATGXQ010000104.1, forward strand.
GATTTTGCTAAAGATTCTTTCTTTTTCATGTATTCCTCTATATGTTCTACTGTTACTATTCTTAAGTCTATGTCATTTAATCTTGCTCCTGGGTATTCTTTTTCTATCAAATAATAAATAATAAAATCTAATACAATATTTTCATAATCTTTTCTAGTCGTTCTATTTTTTTGTTTTCCTAACCACAAATCAAGAGTTATTCTATTGTTGAATTTAGTGAAATTATGAGGACTCATAGTTAAATTGTATAGATTACTTTTTTAGGATACCCTGTTCACCTATAATTATTAAACTTCGTTCCATCTGTTATGCTTCATCATTGTTTAGTATCTATCTGTACAGCTTTCGTTGTGTCTCGCCAGTTCTATATGCAGTTCAATTTTTAATTGTATATTTTATAACTTAATTAACTTCAGTAGTACACCAATGGTTAATCAATACCACTGCTGCTAGAGGCAGAGCCTCTTGGTGGGCATTCCCTGTCAGAGCCAGGGAACGAGATAAAAGACACTAGTGACTGTATTGTTTTTTAATCACATTCATGGCTTCAACGAGGTTGCTATGAGCTATATCGTTAACTTCATATACTCCAGCAACTAACCTAAACCAATCTTTCCAATAAAAACCTACTTCTTTAGAGCGTTTATTGATACCAGACATTGTTCCTGATGCTCTGTTAACATTCAAGCTTTTTGCAAGTTGGTCAGAAGTTAGCTTTTGTTTTCCATAATCTGCAAATATACTCATTATTTTTCTTGCTCTCTCAGTGTCTAGCTTGTTCCATAACTGTATAAAATCTTGGACAGAAGGTGGTTTTGCGATTTTAGCTTCACTATTGTAAGTTTGTAAAGGTTCAGAACTTTGTAAAGATTCAGAAATCAAAGAGACATTATTGTTTGGGTTTTCAGCTACGGGTACTGAAGCAGGTAAATTATGAGTAGTTGATATTTCCTGATTTTCAAGTAACTGAATAAGTTCTTTTATTTCTTGTGCTGTGTCAGCTTCAATAACTTGTCCTGATTTTAGTCTATATTTATATGCCATAGTTATATTTCTACTTTCTTGAGAATTTTAACTGCTTATTGTCTGTTGATTGTTTGTTTACAGCTTGCAAATAGTTGCTTGTGAATAGACCTTGAGATAAACTAGATACAATACCACATAGTTTTAATTGATCCTCTTACAAAGGTATTCAATCTTTCTATGTTATGTTGACTACGTAATGAAAAGTTACTTCTGATCCCAAAAGGTCTTTTTAGCCTCCACCATCATTTTAAGGAGGAGGCTAAGGTAGAGATTATGTTAACGAATCTGTATTCAGCCTTCTACAAGCTTCTACAATGTTACTATAAGTAGAGTGGTCAAATTCGTAGACATCTTTAATAGAGTTAACCCTAATTATATTTCTTAAAGTAAAGCCTGTCAGTTTACGAAATATCTTACCCATGCCAGATAAAGATTGTTTACCTACATTTTCCTGAAATTCTTTTTGCTTGATAGAACCTTTACTTCCTTTAGCCGCCACATAGAGAAATATCTTTCGCAGATTATCATCCTGCATGGCTTTCATATATGTTTCAGGTGTGGGTACTTGACTGCTGAAACTCAAAAAATTACCTTCAGCATTATCTTGTTGTGAATATTCATATTGTTGTAGTAAGTATGTTTGTTCTTGCAACAACATTTTATTTGACGCTAGAAGAGACCATAATTCTTGAAACTCTTGTGCAGTATCGGTTTCAATGACCTCGCCTGTTGGCAGAATGTGTCTAATTGCCATAAAAGCTCCTTTAAAGTTATTTAATATCTGTTTATTCTTGTTCTTCAAATAGAATAACACATAAAAACTAAATAGACAACAAAAAATGTAAACAGTTAAAAACTCTTTTAGTTTATAATTTTTAACGATCAAATTAACGGCCCAATATGCGCCTATCTGCATTATATTTGCATTTTATTGTTTTTGATTTCTTTGAATTTGTAATCACTGTTTTTGTGGATTTTGAAAATTAATGTATGTAACATATAATAGCTTTATTACTGCTATTTCTTTACATAAACGCCAATCACCAAGAAAACACAACTCTGATTTAGCGATAATAGTATGTTTAGGGTGGGCATTTCTGGGTAAAATTCTGAATAAAAGCGAAAAATGTTAGTAAATGCCCACCCTACGTAACTAAAGAGGTGATTTATGGAATTAGTGATTACTGAACATATCGAAATCACACCTGGGATATGTGGTGGTAAGCCGCGTATTTCTGGACATCGAATTAAAGTGCAAGATATTGTTATTTGGCATGAACGACTGGGACTTTCACCAGATGAAATTGTATCGCAATATCCGAGTATTAGTTTAGCTGATGTTTATGCGGCTTTAGCATATTATCATGATCATCTAGAAGAAATCAGGCGACAAATTCGAGAAGATGAAGAATTTATTGAACAATTGCAAGTACAAACACCCTCACTTCTTGACTCTAAGTTATTATAGTATGGCGTAATTATTAATTCTGACGTTGTAACCAAGCGAAGATTTGATTAGGAGTAAGTTGTAAATTTATGTCTGCTAAAACTGGTAAAATTTCGTCACCTGTTAATAGGTCTGGTAGGCTGTGGGGATGGTAAACTAAAATTGCGCGATCGCCTGGATCAATTAACCATCCTAATTGTGTACCATGTCTAATACAGTGTAAAATATTACCTGTTACTTTCGTTTGGTTTTGATCAGGGGAAAGAATCTCAATTACCCATGCAGGTGCAAAATTAATACCAGTGCTAATAATATCACCGTTTTCATCTACGGGTATTTGATTGGTAGCGATAACAGCAACATCAGGAACTACGGAACGACCACCAACTATAAAGCGTAATTCTGGAAAAGCTTCATAATTATTTCCTGCGGAGTCAATTTTTGTGACTAAACGCTTTTGTAAAAGACTGTGTTTACCTCCACCCATAGGTTTTTGAATGGCTACTCCGTTAATATATTCCCACGCTGGTGACTCATCAATGTAGGGAAGTTTTAAAAATTCTTCCAAAGTGGTAATTACAGGAATTGTAGTTGTCATAGTCGCTATTAATTTGCTTTTATTTGCTGTCTTAACCAAACCCGAAAAGCCTTGAGAGTTGCATTTCTTCCGGCGGTTAAACTTTGCTGAAGATATTGAGGAATGATATCAATTAATGGTAAAGTAGGGAAATTTAAACTTTCTTGTGATTCGATATATTCACCATTTACTAAAATATTAATTTGTAATTTGCCTTTTTCAAATCGCCAAAGTTCTGGCACTTTTAACCCTGCATATATACTGGGATGAGTGCGGGAAGTAATATCTATTTCTATGGCTAAATCTGGGGGTGGATATGTCGTTAAATCTAGTCGTCTTTTACCTCTAATTAAAGGCTCATTTTTAATGTAAAAACATTGATCAGGTTCTATAACTCTAGCCATGAGTTGATTTTTAAAAGTGGTAGAACCAAGACTGATAAATTCAGTTTCTATTTCTTCTAAAAGTGCTTTGATTAAATCACCAACAATTTCTTTATCATATTCATGTTCTGGTAATGGAGACATAATTTCTAACATTCCTCTATCATAGGCGATTCGCGCTGCTCGATGTTCTCCTAATTCTTCTAGGATGGTTTCTAATTCCGTCCAAGTTATATCTTGTAACAATACTTTTTGTCCTGGTGGTACATGGATGCGCTTTAATTCTAATAACATCGTTCCACTCTCAAGAGTTACAACTTAATTATATATTAAACTATTTTTTGTTAGTTAGCTGTGAAAATGGGGAATAATTTCAATAGGGACTACTTAAACCATGCTAATTTAGGAATAAAACTTAATGAATAAAGAGCGTTGGCGTAAATTATTAATTGGCGATTTTACTTGGAAAAGAATGATTAAGTCTATAATTTTTATCTATGGCTTTTTTGCTATTTATGTCTACTTCCGTGCAGATAGTATGATATTTCTGCCTCAACCTGCTAGTTATCAAGACAGTCAAAATATTATTAAACTTCCAAGTGCAGATAATACGAAAATTTCAGCAATTTATTTACCAAATTCTGAAGCTAGGTATACGATTCTTTATGCTCATGGAAATGCTGAAGATTTAGGTGATATTCAAGAAGTTTTAGAAAAATTGAGAAAATGGGGTTTTAGTGTTTTTGCTTATGATTATCGGGGTTATGGTACAAGTGAGGGAACACCTAATGAAAGTCATGCTTATCAAGATATTGAAACTGCTTATAATTATTTGACACAAAATCTAAGGATTCCCCCAGAAAAAATTATTGTTTTAGGACGTTCTGTTGGTGGGGGTTCGGCTGTAGATTTAGCAAGTAAAAAACCTGTGGCTGGGTTAATAATGGAAAGTGCTTTTACTTCTGCTTTTCGGGTAGTTGTTCCTGTTCCTATTTTACCTTTTGATAAATTCACTAATTTAGAGAAAATCAAAAAAGTTAAATGTCCGGTGCTAGTATTACATGGTAGGTTAGATGATACTATCCCTTTTAGTCATGGGGAAAAGCTATTTGCTGCTGCACCCTTACCAAAACTTGCTTTGTGGGTAGATGAAGCAAATCATAATGATTTAATTTGGGTAGCGGGAGATAAGTATAGGGAAAAATTACAGGAATTTTCTGTTTTAGTAGCAAAAAGCCAAAATTCGCTGCAATAGCCAAAATAGGTCAAAATAAAAGTAAGTAAACTTTAGTTGGGGAAGTCTAGCATAATAATTTTGTTGCATAATTTCTTTTTTTCAGCTTGTAATTTACTCAGATAGTCATCTTTTCGGAAAAAATATGAGTAAATTGACTCGTTTTAATCGTCTAGGCTTTTTCCTTATTGCTGGTGTTACTTTAATTACTGGATTTAGTGCTAATGCGCTACAAAAAAATACTAGCTTGGTACAACAGTTGCAAAAAACAGGTAAATGTGTTGCTTGTGATTTAAGCAATGCTAATTTAGCTAATGCGAACCTCAAAGGTGCGGACTTGGGACGTGCTGTTCTTTCCAGAGCTAATTTAAAGCGGGTAAATTTACAACGAGCGAATTTAGTGCTAACTGCTGCTAATGAAGTAAATTTTGAAGGTGCTGATTTATCCTTTTCTGATTTACCGCAAGCAATTTTGATTAGTGCTAACCTGAAAAATGCTAGTTTTAAAAATGCTAACTTAAAGGCTGTTGATCTGGAAAATGCTAATCTAGAAAATGCTTCTTTAGAGGGTGCTGTTTTAGAAAGAGTGAATTTAGCAGGTGCTAACTTGACAAAGGCTAATTTGCAAGGTGCTTATCTAGTAGGAGCAAATTTGCAAGGAGCAAAACTCAAAGGTGCTAATTTAAAAAATGCTAACCTAAGAGGTGCAAAAATGCCAGATGGGAAAATTCATCCTTAGAGATGTTTTGATTCTATAAATTCAACTACTATCAGTTACAGCAGATTCCAGGTAAATGAGGTACTTCAATTTTGGATTTGGGATTGTGGATTTTAGATTGTTTAAGCCAAAATATAGGATATAAAATGCTTCTGACTCATAATTCTATTCAATCCAAAATCTAAAATCTAAAATCTAGAATTTTTCTGTTCCCTGTTCCCTGTTCCCTGTTCCCTGTTCCCTGCTGTAAAACTTTTAACTAAAGTTATCAAACCACACCCTAATTTTAGAGTGTGGTTTTAGGTGAATTTAAGCAAAGTTATTGGTTAAATTTGTGCAGATTTAGCTAAATTAGCAGCTTTGTTTTTACGTGTAAACAAATATGCTCCTAACACAGCTAAACCACCAATAGCAGCAGGTTCAGGAGTTTTTTTAGGTTCTGGTGGTTTTGGCTTTTTATAACAATTGGCTAAACTACCATTATCAGGACTACCGATAGAAGCACTTGCATCTAAACAAATTTTGACTTGAGCTAAGTCACCAACTCCTACACTGAGGTTTGCATCAGCATCAGCTTTGACACCTTGGTTATTAATTCCCACTCCTAAGCCTAATTGACCGTTTGGTTGAATTAATGTGCTAGGATTACTCAAAGTTGATGTTAGTGCTGGAACTATTTGAGTAGGATTAACAACTGTGGCTGTGGTTTGGGAATCTGTTGATGCTCCAGCTATCGTACCTAAAGCAGTATTAGTTGTTTCTTGAAGCGTAGCATTTAAGGTATTTCCTAATGTAGCTCCAGCCGCAGCTTGAACTGTATTTTCTAAGATTTTGGTTGGAGTATCTAAGATTGAAGTAGTCGCTGTGGTTTGAGAGTTAACAACTGACCCTAGTGTAGCATTTGGACGGTTATTATTAGCAGTCAAGCTTTGTAATGTACCAGTTAAACCTGCGGAATTGGAGCTACTTCCACCTAACCTGAGTTGTGCTGAGGCGGGGGAAACTGCACTAAATAAGGTGATTAAACCAACGCAAGTGCTAATGAGAGTTGTGTTGTGAACTTTGCTCATATAATTGTAATGCAACTGAATTTATTGAGGATTGTTATCTCTGGACTGGATCTAGATTTAACAATCCTTTCTTGTTAATAGATTACTTGCATCACTAATAGGAATTCAATTCTGGAAAATACGGCTGTTAATTTTGGGAAGTTTATATAAAAGCTAAATATCTGTAAGTATATGTACATAAATTTACGTGTCATGTAATTTATAATGTAGCCTATTTACAATAATTTACTTAAGAAATAGAGCAAAATGTCTAGGTAAGTAAAGAATTTACTGACAATCATGCAGACTATATATTGATATAAATTTTTTATATTTTTTCACAAGATAAATCCATCTTTAGATAGATTTTAATTATAAGTTTTTGTCGTAGGTTAACGCGCTCTTACTGTTGAAAAACTAAATATTCGTTTTCTCTTATTACTACCATAGGAAAAACAAATGTTTAGCAGGTAAGAGATTGGACACAGCCTTGTTAATGCTTCGTTCTCAAAAAAAATATTACTGGCTTTTTCACTAATGGCAGCTATCGTACAGGTTGATTACTGTTTAAGTGAAAACTGCTAAAATGAAATTGATAAATTGCTAAGTGACTTAACATAATCATTAATAAAATTTTTCTTAAATTAAGAAATGCTATAATCTAGATTAAAGAGTTTTGATGTTGTGGAAATACTAAATTTTCCTCAATATAGTAAAACAAGATTTTTGAGCGATTTTGAGCGATCGCCGTAAGAATTCAGGAGTCAGGAGTCAGGAGCCAGAATGCTGATCTAATCAGGAATAGATAGTAGTAATATTTCTTGAGAATAATTCAGCTTGACTGTAAAAGTCTCTTTAATGCTGAATTCTGGATTCTAGATTCTGAATACTTAACCGATCGCCTCTCGATTAGCCCAGTAAAAAGCCCAGTAAAAAAGCAGTGTGGCTATTTGCAGTAAGTATAGGCAGTAGTAGATTAAACTTATCTATAAGTAATGCCTAGAAAGACTAAATAATGTTATATTTGTTTTGCTTAGTAGTAAAAAGCAATTTATCTGAGTTGTAAAATATGAGGGTGGAGCAAAAAGTGAATAGCATTGATAATTATACTTTCTCTTTTTCAGGAGAAGTGACAATTCCTCAAGCTCCTCCTGGATTTAAGTCAGGTTTTATCGGTATTATTGGCCGTCCAAATGTCGGTAAATCTACTTTAATGAATGAATTAGTAGGACAAAAAATTGCTATCACTTCGCCAGTAGCACAAACTACACGTAACCGACTGAGGGGAATTTTAACGACTGATGAAGCGCAACTAATTTTTGTCGATACACCGGGAATCCATAAACCTCATCATCAATTAGGGGAAGTGCTGGTACAAAATGCCAAAATAGCGATCGAATCAGTAGATGTAGTATTATTTGTGGTGGATGGTACAGTAGAGTGTGGAAATGGCGATCGCTACATTGCTGAGTTACTTAGTCGTAGTCATACACCTGTAATTTTAGGTGTGAACAAAATCGACGAACAACCCCCTAATTCTCCATCAATAGATGAAAGTTATCTGCAATTAGCTGATTCTCATCAATGGCAAAGTACCAAATTTTCTGCTAAACATGGTACGGGATTACAACAGGTACAAGAGTTATTAATTGGCAATTTAGAATCCGGGCCGTTTTATTATCCTCCTGATTTAGTCACTGATCAACCAGAACGCTTTATTATGGGGGAATTGATTCGGGAACAAATTCTCTTGTTAACTCGTGAAGAAGTACCTCATTCAGTAGCGATCGCTATTGATCAAGTAGAAGAAACCCCGACTATTACCCGTGTCTTAGCTACTATTCATGTAGAGAGAGATTCGCAAAAAGGAATCATTATTGGTAAGGGTGGGACAATGTTAAAAGCCATTGGTAGCGCCGCACGGGAACAAATTCAAAAACTCATTGCTGGGAAAGTCTACTTAGAATTATTTGTCAAAGTTCAACCAAAATGGCGACATTCACGAGTCAGATTAGCTGAACTGGGTTATCAAGTGGAAGAGTAAAATTTATCATTGGTTATCAGTAATTAGTCATTAGTTAGAACTCAATCTTTTGATCACTCTATTTACTAATGGCTAATTTCTATTCTATAATTAGAAATCACTCAGATAGGAGAAAAGATTTTCTCTACACCATCTCCACCCTTAACAAATAGTCTACGTAAGTCCTGATTTAAGAGTTAATTTTTAATTTCTCTCAATTCTTCACCCAATGACTTTAGGTAATCATTATCCTCTCAATTTACCACCAAATACTCCGCAGTTGCGAGTGTTGATTGTTGAAGATGATCCAATGATGCAACTGGGACTAGAACAATCATTAATGGTACATCCCCAGTTAGAGATTATTGGACAAGCAGAAGATGGGTATTTAGGTGTGCAGTTAGCACTACAATTAAAACCTAATTTGGTCGTAATGGATATTGGTTTACCTCGCTTAGATGGAATAGCCGCAACACAGCAAATTAAAGCTGCACTTCCTGATACCCATGTGGTAATGTTAACATCCCATCAAACGGAAACAGAAATTATTGCGGCTTTATCTAGTGGTGCAGATGCGTATTGTATTAAAGGTGCAAGTATTGAAAGATTATTGAGTGCGATCGCTGCTGCGGTGGATGGTGCAACTTATTTAGATCCACAAATTGCTAGACGAGTAATTGATCACCTCAAACCCCCGACTCCTACTAATAATAATGTCAATCTTTCTAGTCGAGAATTAGAAGTTTTAAAATTAATGGTAGAGGGGTTAAGTAATCCACAAATTGCCGAAAAATTGTATTTGAGTCCGAATACTGTGAAAACTCATGTACGAGGAATTATGAATAAACTGGCTGTAGACGATCGCACTCAAGCTGCTGTCGCTGCATTGCGTTCCGGGTTAGTTTAGTGCATATTTACCCGTTCTAATAACCAGATAGATGCCACTGTACCAATATAATGGGCAGCAATTCCATTCACATTTGCTACTAATACAAGTACATCTAAAGTACGAATAATTTTATTTGGATCAGTAATAGCTACTCCAGGGGGTTGGGAAATCGATTTGGCTATGAATACTGCAACTGTTGAACTAGAACCTAAAATAGTTAATAACATACCAATTAAACCCACCATAATTCCTAAACGAATCATTCTCACTGTGTCCGCTTTACTAGGGTGAAGATGAGGGTTAGGATTTGCTAATCTTCTACCAACACGCATATAGCGAAAATCCCAAAAAATACTAAATAAAAGTAGTAAAATTCCTAAAATAGCCCAAAATATCCCTACTCCTAAACTGGAACTGGGTTGATTTGTCAAATTTCGACCAGTGGATGCAGACAACAAAGCTAAACTAGAAACAGATATTAATGCTAGTTGCGCCCAGAAAGCACCCCAACCTATGAGGCGAATAGTTTTAGCGATCGCCTGTAATTTAGCTGGTACTATTTTATGACTTTCTGATTCAGTTTGCATCATAATTCCTAATAGTTTATTATTATACCCCTCCTCTCAAGAATATTGCTCTAGACTCGCCTCTTCTCTAACCTAGAGAGAGAATTAGCACCATTACTAAAGACATAAAATTCAGCAGATTTCAGATAAATGAGATACAAATTTTGAGAATAAAGCTTTATGCTAAAAGACTTTCAATCCTGTTCCCTGTTCCCTGTTCCCTCCTGTATCAGTATTTAGCTATTAGCAATAAAATGGAGAAAAATTAACGCGATTTAGCTACTCAACGAGGTATGCATATAGTCGATGGTGCTTCGGCTAATTGAAAGTTGACACCATCAGGATTAAAAAGACATCATCACGTTATCAGCCATTTTTGCTTTTCTTTTTGACTTGCCTCGCTTTGGCAAGTTAGTGGCAGAGCTTTTCTTCAAATAAGGTAAAATAGACCTGAGATGGATTTACAGTATTAGCGATCGCTATAAAATAAATCGCGTACTTGATGAGGATATTACTGCCTAAATCCTCATCACCGTCAATGGTAAAGTTACGGAAAGATAATGATCAAATCTTGGATAGTAATCGGTGGTGCAACTTTTCTGGTTGCTTTAGCAGCAAATCTCATCAGACCAAAAGATGGCCAATGGTTTAGACGTTTACGAAGACCAAAATGGCTAACTTTTGAAGCAGCTATTCCCTTAATTTGGATTATTATCTTTATTTGTGGTGCTTGGTCAGCTTACATTGTTTGGGAAAAAGACCCAGATAGTGATTTAACTTGGATGATGATGGGTTTATATTTACTGCTAGAAATAATCACCGTTGCTTACTCTCCTGTCATGCTTTGGGTGCGGAGTTTGCTAGTAGGAACAATACTTGGTGCTACAGGTTTTCTCATCTGCTTTTTCATTACATTAGCAGTTTTTTCTGTTTCTGGTTGGGCAGCATTACTATTATTTCCCTACTTATTATGGAGTCCAATTGGTACTTTTACTACTTGGCAAATGATGCGTCTTAACCCACAAGATATTTAAGTTAAATTTCTGGTTGTAGAAGTTGTTGTCAAATTTATTCTAATCGCAGGGCTATTTCATTCTCATTCATTTCGTCTCAGACTACACTATGAGGCTCATAGAACAACTAGGCTTAAGCCGACTATTAATTACGAATTTAGTCCGTTTTAACGGACTTGAGCTATTAGCCCAAAATTGATTTTAGGGCTTCTATGTCAAGAACGAAATAGCCCTGATTCTAATCGTCCGTAAAGTGCAGTCACAGGATGATGAGGATTAGCCAGATTATACAACCAAGCCCACATCTGATCACCATAGGAAAAATGCCACCATTCTCTGGGATTGCGGGTAAATCCGGCTTTCAGCATTACTTCAGATAATAATTGACGATGAGTATGATATTGCTGACCTTCTGATGATTGGGCATAATAATTAGGGAGCGATCGCTCGGACATTTCATCAATTGGTGAACCCATATCAACAACTTGCCCGTTCTCATCTACCAAAGTAATATCAACTGCTGCACCTGTGCTATGGGGTGGAGGTGTTTTAATATCTAAACTCGGTTTAGCCCAAATTTCATATACAATTTGCCAAATTTCTTCTCGTTGCTTTTGTGATAATTCCGCTTCAACTAATCCCCTTTCCTGTAAAGCTAAAGCAAAACTATAATCTACCATAAACTGTTGCACAGCAATCGGACGATAGGCATCAAAAATCTGAATTTTCCAACCAGGATATAAAGAATTGAGATAATCTTGCGCTGCAATTAAATTATTTACCACACTTTGGCGTAAAAAATAAGGCGAATGTTCTCCATAAGGTGCGCCTAATTTTTCATAAGGATGGGGAGATTCTACTGCAAATAATTCCAGAGGAATTTTAATTAGCGGTTCACCACATTCGACAATCGAGATTTGATGATAAGGACGCATAGAAAATTCAAAATTCAAAATTCAAAATTCAAAAGTAGGAAATATATTCGTTAAGTATTAATGATGTTTGTGATCTGAACAATCACAACAGGACTTTTTTTCTACCTCTGGTACAGGGTCATAACCACCTGGATGGAAGGGATGACAGCGTAAAATCCGTAGAGTAGCCATCCAGCTACCTTTCACAACCCCAAAACGTTCGATCGCTTGAATAGCGTACATTGAACAGGTGGGTTGAAAGCGACAGGTCGGAGGGAACAGAGGAGAAATAAAAATGCGATATCCTTTAATTAGACCAATCAATAATATCTTCATTGCCTAAATCGCTTAAATTAAAGCTTAATTGTTAAGTTATTGTCGAGTATAGTGCTGCTTTGATCACCCAGTTTTCTATTTTAGCAGCAAATAGCGAGCATCTACGCTGGGCATTGAGCGATTTTTCTAACTTATTTTTCTAACTTATTTTTCTAACTTGTATTTTTAATAACTAACTCTTACTGCATTCCATATCTATTTTAGATGGATGTAGCATGATTTATATATATATTGTCAAGTTATTTACTTATTTCTCCTCATCAGTGGCTTGACCTATGTACTTACCGTTATTTTTGTTACTCTATTTTCCTTGACTATCCACTGAGTTAGAAGGTCAAGAGGGAAAAATTAAAAAATTTTACTCATCACCTCTTGACTCTCCAGTGAACTGGAGGATTCAACATTAAATCATTGGTAATTGGAGAAATAACATGGAAAATACCACACTTAAACTACGCGGCATGAGTTGTGCATCTTGCGCTAAAAGTGTTGAAGATGCCATTAATTCTGTACCAGGTGTCGAGGAATGTATAGTAAACTTTGGTGCAGAACAAGCAACAGTTACATATAACCCCAAAATCACAGATTTACCAACAATTCAAAACGCTGTAGATACGGCAGGATATTCAGCTTATCCACTGCAAAAACAACAATTACTGGCAGGAGAAGATGATGTAGAAAAAAGACATCGTCAGCGAGAATTACAACAGTTAATCCAAAAAGTAACAGTCGGAGGAATCATTAGTGGTTTATTATTAATTGGTTCTTTACCCATGATGACTGGGTTAAATTTACCATTTATTCCGGCATGGTTACATAATTCTTGGACACAATTAATATTAACTACTCCTGTGCAGTTTTGGTGTGGTTATTCCTTCTATATCAACTCTTGGAAAGCTTTTAAACGCCATGCTGCCACAATGGATACTCTGATTGCTTTGGGGACAAGTGCAGCTTATTTCTATTCACTCTTGGCTACTTTATTTCCCAAGTTTTTTATATCTCAAGGATTAATGGCAGATGTGTATTATGAAACTGCGTCCATAGTCATTACCTTAATTTTGTTAGGAAAATTATTTGAAAGTCGCGCCAAAGGACAAACCTCAGATGCTATTCGCAAATTAATAGGTTTACAGGCAAAAACTGCGCGGTTGATTCGTAATGGTCAAGAAATTGACGTGCCATTAGAAGAAGTACAAATCGATGATGTAATTCTAGTTCGTCCTGGTGAAAAAATTCCCGTTGATGGGCAAATCATCGAGGGAACATCAACAGTTGATGAAGCAATGATTACGGGTGAAAGTATCCCAGTGAAAAAGCTACCAGGAGATGAAGTTATTGGGGCAACAATCAATCAAACCGGGAGTTTTAAGTTTAAAGTAACACGAGTTGGCACAGAAACAGTATTAGCGCAAATTGTCCAATTGGTACAACAAGCCCAAGGTTCTAAAGCCCCAATTCAAAGATTAGCAGATCAGGTAACTGGTTGGTTTGTACCTGCGGTCATAGCAATTTCTCTCCTGACTTTTATGATTTGGTTTTACTTTACAGGTAACATTTCCTTATCACTAATCACTACAGTCGGAGTATTAATTATTGCTTGTCCTTGTGCCTTGGGTTTAGCAACACCTACATCTGTAATGGTAGGAACAGGTAAAGGTGCAGAAAACGGGATTTTAATTAAAGGTGCAGAAAGTCTAGAACTAGCACATAAAATCCGCACCATTGTTTTGGATAAAACAGGGACTATTACTCAAGGAAAGCCGACAGTTACAGATTTTGTTACCGTTAATGGTACAGCCGCAGGAAATGAAATGAAATTACTCAAATTGGCTGCCTCATTAGAACGTAATTCAGAACATCCTTTAGCTGAAGCTGTAGTGAAATATGCTCAAAGTCAAGAAGTTGATTTAATAGATGTGAGAGATTTTGCCACAATTACAGGTAGTGGAGTTCAAGGTTTAGTAGATAATCATCTTGTGCAGATTGGTACAGAAAGATGGATGGAAGAATTAGGAATTAATACGGGAGAATTACAGGAGAATAAACAGCGTTTAGAGTATTTCAGTAAAACAGCAATTTTGATAGCTGTTGATGGAAAAGTTCAAGGATTAATGGGTATTACTGATGCCATTAAACCCACTTCTCGGCAAACTGTCAAAGCTTTACAAAGAATGGGTTTAGAAGTGGTGATGTTGACAGGTGATAACCGTCGTACTGCTAATACAATTGCCCGTGAAGTTGGGATTGAGCGAGTGTTTTCTGAAGTCCGTCCTGAGCAAAAAGCGGCTACAGTCCAAGCACTGCAAAAAGAAGGAAAAATTGTAGCGATGGTTGGGGATGGAATTAATGATGCACCAGCCTTAGCACAAGCAGATGTAGGGATAGCGATCGGCACAGGAACAGATATAGCGATCGCTGCTAGTGATATTACACTCATCTCCGGCGATTTGCAAGGCATCATCACCGCTATCCAACTGAGTCGTGCCACCATTCGCAACATTCAACAAAACCTATTTTTCGCTTTTATTTATAACGTTGCAGGTATTCCTATTGCTGCCGGAATTCTCTTTCCTCTCTTTGGTTGGTTACTAAACCCAATTATCGCCGGTGCAGCAATGGCATTTAGTTCAGTTTCCGTCGTTACTAATGCCTTAAGACTACGTAAATTCCAAGCCAAAGCCATGATTTAAAGGAGTTCAAAATGTTGAGTAAAAAGACAATTATCAGCCATATATTCACTTACGGGCTAATGTTAACTCTAGCTACAAGTACAGCATTAGCAAACCCAAATCATGACACATCAGCAGAAAAAAACCAAACAGCCAAATTTCAAAAAATTGAACAACCATTATCAATCAAAACGGCTGTAACAGTAGGTGGTTTAGCATTAATTAGCTTAGAATTATGGTGGTTTCTATTCAGCAAACCCAAATCTAAAAAAGCTGAGGTTCATCAAGGAATTCAAGAAATTACCGTCACCGTTGATGGAGGTTATGAACCAAGTTTAGTAGTAGTAAATGCTGGTCAACCCGTTCGTCTGAACTTCCTGCGTCGTGATCCGCACAGTTGTTTAGAATCAATTCGTCTTCCTGACTTCCATATTGCTAAAGACTTACCACTTAACCAAATCACATCTGTGGAGTTTACACCACAAAAACCCGGTACTTATAGCTTCACCTGTGGAATGAACATGTTGCGAGGAGTGATAGAAGTTCAATCAGCTAATTAGAAGGGAAAAACTACCATTATTTACAAAAGTTTAACTTTTGCTGCTTGACTCTCCATCCAACTGGAGAGTTTAGTCTAAAATAGAAAGTTAAATTTAGCATTAAGTAAAATATGTTAGCTCAAGATAACTCAAAACTAATTGGTGCTGTTGCTAAAGAAAGTGGTGTACCCATTAAAACTATTCGCTACTATGAAGAACTGGGTTTACTCAAATCATCTGGCAGAACAGAAGGCGGATATAGGCTGTTTGAAACTGATGTTTTCACTAGATTAAAGTTTATAAAACGCGCTCAACATCTAGGGCTAACTTTATCAGAAATCAAAGAATTTTTGCAGGTTCATGATGAAGGTGAATTACCTTGTGGACATATCAAAGTAAAGCTACAAGATAAATTGACAGCAATTGATGAGCAAATTCAACAATTACTGCTGCTGAGACAAGATTTAGAAGGCTTGCTTGAGAGTTGGGAAACTGTACCTGAAACCCAATCAGAAACAATTTGCCCAATAATTGAAAAAGCTTAATAATAATTCAAAATTCAAAATTCAAAATTCAAAATTGTCAGAGCAGAATTGCATTATAGATCCCCGACTTCTCGAAGAAGTCGGGGATCTGCTCTTTCTACTCTTTTATAAAAATATTTTGATTTACCTCTTGACTGTCCTGTTAACTGGAGAATTTATATTAAATTTATGTTGAATAAACAACTAATTCTTAAGAGGAATTATAACTCATGTCGCTAGAACTTACCGTTCCTAAGCTTGCCTGTTCTTCTTGTGTTGATACTATTACTAAAGCTATCCACACAATCGATTCTCAAGCTGACATTCAAGCCAACACAAAAACCAAAATTGTCAGTGTAGAAACTCAAGCACCAGCAACGGCAATTAAACAGGCTTTAGCTAATGTTGGTTATCCATCTATCTAGTCAAAATTTTGTACTAACTAAGGAGTAATTGAATGAAATCTCAATTGATTAATAGCATCATACTCGCTCTTTCTGTTGCCTTGATAACAAACCTGGGATTAAGTCCAGCGAATGCAAATCAGCACAGTCATCAACAACACGAACAGCATCAACAAAATAAAAAATGCAAGGGACATGAAGGACATGAAGGACACAAAGAATGTCAAGGTCATGAAAGACACAAAAAGAGTAATCAATCTAAATTGATACAAGAAATCTAATTAATGCTTGTGGTTGGGTATCTTGCCCAACCAGATTATATAAGAAGATTGTCAGTCACAGATTTACTTTTTCAAAATAACAGATCGGGAGGATTGAGGAATGCGAAAACTATCAATCATAACTGTAGCTACAGGATTAATCATTAATTTCGGTCTACCCGTATTTGCTTCAGAAACACAACACCACCACCAGCATCAAGAAGTCAAAACCCCAGTCAAAACGCTGCATAATTTACCACCTTTACCTCCAAATTTACCTGATTGGTTAGACAATAAAGATAGAAATCATATTTACCGCAAACGTGGTAGTTATAATGATGATATCTATAATATTAGAAAACTGGCTTTAGACTTAAATGCTGTTGCTGTAGGACATGCCTTTGCTTACGAAGATTTAGTCACAGGTAAAGCTCAAGATATCGAAACTAAAACTTTTGAGCGGATTAATTGGGTACTCAAAAACCCTCCTCAATTTATGCCTGATGAAGCTAATATTTCCCCAACTTTTGGGCGTAAATATGGGGTACTAGAACAGGTATTTGAATGGGCGCATGTTCTTCATGCACAAACTGTAGATGTTTTGGCTAGTACCAAGTTAACAGATACAGAAAAAGAGGCGGAAATTGAGCGTTTATATAAATTTTACACTGACAATGTACCCTATGCCATCACCGACTTACCCATGAATATGGGCTATCTTGATTCTCAGCCCTATTCTCAAGCATTCCGCCGCAAATATCCAAAAGTTAATGGTTTATTTTGGGGTTATCACTGGTTGCAAGGAACGATGTATGACTTGCTTTATAACAAAACTTTAGAACAACAACGCAATGCTTATAAAGAGGCAGGAAAGCGTTATCACGAAGTAGAGTTATACCGCACTGACCGCCCATTTATGCCGATGTTTGCTGAGGTTAGCCCTAAATTTGCGGCACGTTTTCCGCAGATTTCTAATGTTTTTGATAACTTGCACATGTTACATGACATGGTAAATGATATTCTCGCTTCTGAATGGATGACAGAACAGCAACAAGATGAGCAAATTAAGCGGGCAATTTGGTTAGTAATGGCGGCTAATCATCAAGGTATGAAACCAGGTGAAAACTATGATAACGGTTTACACGACCACCGTTTTATGGATGGTATACCGGGGATGGGAATGATGCCAGCAGGTACGATGAATCATCATCATGGGAATCATCAAGGTCACTAATTACTATTCGTTAAAACTTACCATTTGTTGAAACAATGAAAAACTTCCATCAATATGCAGCAACTTTAGCTGTAACGGCTTTGACTGTCTTTTTTGCGCCAGTTGCTTTAGCTGGAGACCATAATAATATTGATGCCAATCGTCCTTTATCTTTTGATGATGCTGAATCTATTGGTTATCGTGAACAAGCAATAGAATTGGGTACAACTATTAGTTTACCTAGAGGACGTTCTGTAGGGGGAGAATTGGAGGTAGAATATATTTATGGTTTTGCACCTAACAGCCATTTTAACATCGGTATAGAGCCTAGTATTGGTGGGAGAGCAGATAGCAAAGATACCGATTTTGACCCTGGTCACGTATCTTTAGGTGTGTTCCACAATTTCAATCGAGAATACGATAATACACCAGCTTTTGCCGTGCGTGCAGATGCTTATTTTCCCACAGATAAACATTCCAGAGGTGTAGATTTTCGCTTACGGGGTATTGCTAGTAAAACGGTTGGACAATACGATCGCCTCCATCTCAATCTTGACCTGAATGTGAATACAGTTCCTGACAGTCATGAACGTTCTGTTATACCTGGCGTGATTTTGGGTTATTCTCGACCTATTGGCTATCCCCATCGTTTTGACCGGACTTTTTTAGCAGAAGTAGGGGTACGCGCTAGTAAGGAACGGTCAGAGGGTGCGATCGTTTCTGCTGGGGTGGGGTTGCGTCAGCAAGTTAGTCATCAAAGTGTGGTAGATATTGGTCTCAAAGGTGACATTGCGGGGGGTGATGGAGAACGCAGTCAATTACGTTTAGTTGCTGGTTACTCCTTGGCTTTTTGACTCGGCTGTATGTAGGGCTTGCTGAATAAGTTATTAGTGAGGGCAGGGAACAGGGAACAGGGAACAGGGGACAGTTTCAACTATCTGTTAAGCGTAAATTTCCCTATTCGTCAGACCAAAATGCAGGGTTTTTAAACCCCTCCTAGTAAAAACTTTGCACTTTTTGAGCTTCAAAAACTCTGTAATCCTTATCTGTGCTTGTTTCCACGTT
>DATGXQ010000105.1:0-17817 GCA_035298905.1 Nostocaceae cyanobacterium
GAAGCGGGGGTTGAGGTAGCCGTTTTCTCTTAACCACCGGAAAAAGTCTTGGAAGCTGATTTGTCCATCACTGGCTAGTTTAACTGCTGCTTCGGCGTTAAGTTGTCCTGCACCGTAATAGTTTAAACCATCATCTTTAATGACTCTGGCTGACTGTTCAAGAACTTTGCCGATTTCGTTTGGGTCTTTAATACCCACAGCTTTGACTAATGCAGCTACACCAGCGACGTGGGGAGAAGCCATGCTTGTGCCTTGCAGTTCTAAAAATACACCATTACCGTTTTCGTCAATGGTTTCTTGGAGTATTGCCCCACCTTCACTACCACCAGGGGCAGAAATGTCTACACCAGCACCGTAGTTAGAATAGGATGCTTTTTCGCCATCGGGTCCAAAAGCAGCTACACCGATGACATGGGGATAACGGGCGGGATAGCTGACACCTTCCGTATTTTCGTTACCTGCGGCGGCGATAATGACTACACCTTTTTTATGGGCATATTCGATCGCTTCTTGCATGAGTTTACTTTCACCACCACCACCTAAGCTCATGTTAATTACATCTGCGCCGTTGTCAGCCGCAAATTTGATGGCTTCGGCAATATCACCGATGGTTCCAGCACCGTACTCATTTAATACTTTTAAGGGCATGAGGGTGGCTTCATAAGCGACACCTGCTACGCCATATTGGTTGTTAGTGGTTTGGGCAACTGTCCCAGCTACATGGGTTCCGTGACCGTTGTCGTCGGTGGCATCTTCTTTGTCGTTGACAAAGTCGTAGCCTTTGGTAAATTTGGTGTCTTGCAAGTCGCGGACTTTGCTAATGCCAGTGTCTATAACAGCTACGGTTACGCCACTACCTTTACTGCGTGTCCAGGCGGCTTCGATGCCGATTTTGTGCAAGTTCCACTGTTTGCTGTAATATTCATCGTTGGGGCCAGTAAATGCAGGGTTGGCTTCATTTCCCGCAGATGAGGAACTTTGCCCTAACACAGCAGGTTTACCTTGGGGTATGGCCTTATATACGTAATTTGGCTCAATAAATTCTGTAGCTTTGGCAAAAGTGGATTTTTGCAGTTCTTTTAGCCGTTGCCGATCGCCTTTGATCATATAAACATGGTCGGCTGCGGCAAACTGGTTATCCAATTTGGGTGTAACATTATATTGACGAGCGATCGCCTCTAAGTCCTGCTGTATCACCTGAGCCGGAATATCTTCCCGAAAATCAAGTAAAATTGTATCAAACTCACCTTTAGTAGCTAATCCCTCCGAACTCAAGAAAGTCCAGACAGCCGCTACTAACCCGATGACAAAAGCAGACAAAAATAAAAATCTCTTCATTTTACATCATCACCGGTTTCTGTCAATTTGCTCACTACCATAACTCATCTACAACTTGATTGGTAGATTTTTCTTATGTAGCTTTTTTTGTAGCTACACGCAGATTTTTACTGATGCAACTGCTAAGTAGGCAGACTTAATTAAAGTTAACTAAATTTTTTCTAGCCCAATGCCCCAAAGGTATGATTAATCTTGTTTTTTGTCCAGCTACTTACTTTTGAATATTGTCCCATATTTCAGCCACTATCAAGAAAAAAACAGCAGTCGATATTTATAGCTGCTATGATAATGAATTGCACTCAAACCCTTGGAAATTATGGAACGTGGTCTTTTGTGGTTGCCCCTGTTAGTGGCATTTTTCTGGCTGGCTTGGCAAGGTGCAAAGGAGTATCAAAAAGTCGAAGCTTATCGCACTTGGGCAGAACAGTTTGACCGGGCTAAGTATGATATTTACGCTGTTTTGGGTCAAAAGGGCGACAATATTACTTGGGGTAAACCCACAACCAAAGGACCGACTCAACTAGAAACTTTCTCTTTACTGGATGTGCAAGCCATCCGCTTGTTAATTAATCATCAACCAGTCGAAATAGAAAACCCACCCCCAAAAGGTCGGACTATAGAGTTAGAATTTTTATTGCGAGAACCTAATAAAACCGTGCTTGTACCGTTTACAGAAATTCCTCTAGCAGCAAAATGGGGTAAGTTCTTACAAGACTTATTACCAAGTAGACACTAATAGTAAAAAATGTCTAGCCTATGAATACATCAGAACTGCGTCAACAAATTAGCCAGAATTTATAGGATTTTCAGGAGAAAATCTCAAACTATTTGCTGAATTTTTAGCTTATCTGGCAGATAAAGAAAGTGAAACCGCAACCCAAGAATTACTTGATATTCCTGGTTTTCTGGAGTCGTTTGAAAGAAGCGAAAAAGATGTTTTAGTAGGTCGTCTAGCAAATTGGAGAAATATCAGGTTTCATGTATAGGTAACTATATAGTCATCTACCAAATTGAGAACCAAGCAAATCAAGTAATTGTAAATACTATTGTTCATTGTTCCTAAGCATAATCATAAAATTAGTTTAATTAGTCTAAATAGATAAAATGACTTATGACGACAAAACAAATACCTGTAGCTTTGACTATTGCCGGTTCTGATAGTGGCGGGGGTGCGGGAATACAATCTGATTTGCGTACCTTCGCCTTTCATTGCGTACATGGAACAAGCGCTATTACCTGTATAACTGCCCAAAATACTCTGGGAGTAACACGGGTTGATGCCATGCCACCAGAGGCGGTTGTAGCCCAAATTCAGGCGGTAGTAGAGGATATTGGTGTGCAAGCTGCCAAAACTGGTATGTTACTCAACCAGCGAATTATCTCTGCTGTTGCCGAGCAAGTGGAAGTGTTACAAATTAATAATTTAGTAGTTGACCCGGTGATGGTTTCCCGCACTGGGGCGCAATTGATTGATAATGAAGCTATCCAAACCCTCAGCCAAGCCCTAATTCCTCTAGCGGCTATAATTACACCGAACCGTTATGAAGCACAGATTTTTAGCGGTTTAGAGATTCTAAGCTTAGAGGATATGCAAACAGCAGCCCAAATTATTTATGAGAAACTGGGGGCTAAAGCGGTTTTAGTGAAAGGGGGAGGTATGGGGGGAAACCTGCGTGGTGTCGATGTTTGGTTTGATGGAGAAAGATTAGAAACCTTAAGCACCAAACAAGTAGAGACAAAAAATACTCATGGTACTGGTTGTACCTTATCAGCTGCGATCGCTGCTAATCTAGCACTAGGTCAAGACCTCTGGAGTGCCACACAGCAAGCCAAAGATTATGTTACCACCGCTCTGACCTATTCTCTGGATATTGGCAAAGGACAAGGGCCTGTGGGACACTTTTTCCCATTGTTGGCAAAAGGTGGTAAAACCAATCTTATTTAACTAGGCACTCTCAGCTATTGCTTTTACCTACTGACAGCTGTTAGTATCCTTTGCTAATTTAATAGACTTCATCTTCATCCCCAGCCACCAATGCGAACACCCACAGGTTATGGTCAAACTCCACCACCAAACCCCAGCTATTCCCCCTCTGTACCTTTGCATGTGTACCGGGAATTAGCTACACAATTACAAGCAGTAGAAGCTAAGTTAGACGTAGTTACTGCCCATAATCAAAAACTAGCCCAGGAAAATCAACTCCTGCGTCATGAAATTGCCAGAGTTGCCCAGGCTATGGAACAATTGCAAAAGTTAGCTGACTCATCCTCCATACCTTATACACCACCCAAACCTCACCCTAGTGCCGAGGTAAACAATACACCTCCAGAACCCCCACCCCGTCCTAGCACTGAAGTCAGAAATACACCTCCAGAACCCCAACCCCGTCCCAGCACTGAAGTCAGAAATACACATCCAGAACCCCGCCCCACTGCGGAGGTCAAAAACCCAACTAAGCCCCCGCGTCAAGGAGTTCTTCGTCCTCGTTCTAAAACAAAAAGCCAAGTACCACCTAAACAACACCGCCGAGAGGAATACCTAGAAACTGGGGTAGAAGTTAATTACCAAACAACCCCCCGTTCTCGTCCTCATGAAGCACCCCCCAGTAAACAACGTCGGGAAGAATTTTTGGTTGAACATACAGTAGAAGTGGCTTACCCAATGTCAGAAGCTGCTTATATAGAAGAGGAGGAAATTCGCTACTACCCCGCCCCAGAAGAGTCGGAACTTAAAGAACTAAGTAGTTGGTGGTTATTGGTAATGATTGTATTAATCATATTGACAGGTTTTAGTGCTGGGTATTTCTTTGTCCGACCTTTCTTTCAACCTCAAAGTCGCTAGAAGACAGCTATGCTGGAGGCTGGAGGAATATTACTTGTTTGATCTGTAATTATCATTGCTGTGGGAATACGCTTCAATCTTAGAATTAGGGGCTTGGGCAGGAGATATAAAAATGTCATCTAAACAAGATGGCTATAGTTACAGCCTTGGACAAGGAATCTGGTTAGATATATAAACGACGCTAGTAGAATTGTGGCAACAAGATAATGAAGAAAGTAGAAGCTATTATCCGTCCGTTTAAACTGGATGAGGTTAAAATCGCCTTAGTTAACGCCGGAATTGTGGGTATGACTGTTTCCGAGGTGCGGGGTTTTGGACGACAAAAAGGACAAACTGAGCGTTATCGGGGTTCAGAATACACAGTAGAGTTTTTACAAAAATTGAAAGTAGAAATCGTTGTCGAAGATAATCAGGTAGATATGGTGGTAGATAAAATTATCTCTGCTGCTCGTACTGGTGAAATCGGTGATGGTAAAATTTTCATCTCTCCTGTAGAGCAAGTCGTCCGCATTCGTACTGGGGAAAAGAACACGGAAGCAGTTTAAGCGTTAAGTGCTGGGTATTTAGTACCCACTGGCTAGGCGTTGCTGAGTTTGCGATAAATTTCATCAGTCAGCAGCGCCATAGCAGGAGGCAGGAGGCAGAAGGCAGGAGGCAGGTGTTAACCTTAAGTTTTGTACCTTTGGTTAAATTTGTTTTGCCATTTTTGTATTGTAAATGGGTGAAAATTAAAGTAAATTTTTAGCTACTGATGAACAATGCAAATTACTCAAAGTCTCCATACAGCTATTTTAGTTACAGATTTGGAACGGTCTGAGCATTTTTATGGTCAAGTATTGGGGTTAGAAAGATGCGATAATCGTTCTTTGAAATATCCTGGTGTATGGTATCAAATCGGTAATACTCAACTACATCTCATTGTCGCTACCTCTGTTCCCACTGAAAGCCAAAACGAAAAATGGGGACGTAACCCACACATCGCGTTTTCGGTTACTGACTTGGAAGCAGCAAAAGCAGAATTACTCAGTCTCAATTATCCCATTCAACCCAGTGCTTCTGGTCGTCCTGCAATTTTTACAAAAGACCCGGACGGGAATATTATCGAAATTAGTCAGCAGTAGTACCAATTCAAAATTCAAAATTCAAAATTCAAAATTCAAAATTGAAGATGGGTAAGAAATTTCATTTCATAGATTAACATTTATTACGGGTATTCTAACTAACCTAAAACATACTGTTATATTGAAATCATAATCTACTGAAAGTTCAACAATGAATAATACTGTGAAAAAAGCCACCTCTACAGTAGCGACTGGCTTGGCTTTCGGGTTAGCAAGTTTTTTCGTTACTCCCTCAGCAGTGATGGCTCAAAATTCTATGGCTGCTGAAATTCTCAAAGCTCATAATAATTACCGTAAACAAGTTGGTGTTCCTCCACTGAAATGGTCTAATAAATTGGCGAATAATGCCCAAAGTTGGGCTAAATATTTGGCTTCATTAGGTGGAAGGAAGCTGGTACATAGTAAAGGTACTAATGAGGGAGAAAATCTATGGTTGGGTACATCAAAAGCTTTTAGCTATACAAATATGGTAGACAGTTGGGGTAGCGAAAAGAAATACTTTAAAAATGGTATTTTTCCGAATGTTAGCACTACTGGCAATTGGTTTGATGTTGGTCATTATACACAAATAATTTGGAGGAATACTACTGAAGTAGGTTGTGGTGTTGCTAGTGCTGGTGGTAATGATATTTTAGTTTGCCGCTATAGTCCTCCAGGGAACTATCAAAGACAAAGAGTTTATTGAATTAAAAATTAAAAATTAAAAATTAAAAATGCTGATTAAATCAAATCTTTGGCGTTTGCGAAAAATTGTTTTACTTCAGCTATTGAACAAGAAGATCCCCGACTTCTTCAAGAAGTCGGGGATGTGGAAATCTAGCTTTATTAATTTTGAATTTTGAATTAGTATTATCTATTGACTGAAGCTCGAAACTCTGTTATGCTTATCTTGATAAGGAAGAAATATCTATAAATATTAAAGTATTAGAGATTTTTCAACAGTTTAAAGCCAAAAAGTTTTTAGTATCTTAGTGAAAATTATTGCTTATATTTATACAGATCCCTTGATAGAGACTACCCCTGATATAAGTATTTGGGGTTGGGAGATGGATCGAGTTTATCAAGATTTGGGAGGAAGAGAGGAATTTCAGCAATTACTATCTGACTGTGAAGTAGAATCAGCAAATTATTTACTAATTCGCCGTTTAGAAGAATTGGGTGATAATCTAGAGGAAGTGAGCGATCGCCTCCAGCAATTAGAGTCGCTAGGTATAATTGTGATCGCTACAGAACAACCCTACACTTCTGATGCTGCTCATCTCCGGGCTGGTTTATTCAAATTATTACAACAAGTTCAATATCAACAACGTAGCCGTCGCATCCGTCAAGGACATGCTCTCAATCGTCTAGAAGCTGCACTACCGCCGGGAAAAGCACCTTATGGCTATCGTAGAGGTAAAGATAAATATATCATCGATCGCGCCACTTCACCGGTAGTCAAAGATTTTTTTGAACACTATTTGTTATATGGTTCTCTGCGGGGTGCGGTACGTTATTTAGCCAAAAAATACAATAAAAAGATTTCCGTTACCACAGGAAAGCGGTGGTTAACTAACCCCGTCTATCGTGGTGACACAGCTTATCAAAATGGGGAAATTATCTCTAATACTCATCCTGCCATTATTTCTAAAGCAGAAGCCGCCCAAGTTGATAGACTTTTACGCCGCAATAGTCGTTTACCATCCCGCACCGCCAGCGCACCCCGTTCTCTAGCTGGGTTAGTGGTTTGTAGCCAGTGTCAAGCACAGATGATAGTTAGCCGTGTTACCCAACATCATCAAGATAAAGAATATTTGTATTTACGAGCGCTGGACTGTCCACAAAAACCCAAATGTCGGGCTATTCCCTACCAGCAGATTTTGGCAAAAACTATTGATACTGTTTGTAAAAATTTACCTTTAGCGGTAGCGGGGTTGTCTCCCCAAGAAGATGTGATCAAAAATAGTTTAGAGGAGGCGATCGCTAATCAGCAAGCCATCCTCCAAAAATTACCTGATTTAATCGAAACTGGAATTTTAGATCCACAAACAGCTAAACTCAGAGCTTATAAAATACGTACAGAAATCTCAGCACTCCAAGCCCAGTTAGCTACTCTCCCCCCAGTAAATCTACGTTCTGTCGCTCAAGCTGTTTCCATTCCTCAATTTTGGTTAGATTTATCAGAAGTAGAACGGCGTTTTTACTTCCGGGAATTTATCCGTCAAATTAACATTATCCGCCAAAATCAAGAGTGGAATTTAGAGGTAATTTTCATTTTTTAGTCATGAGTCATTGGTAGTAGGGCAAGAAAAATTCCGTCTTTTTCTCCCCTCTTTGCGTCTTTTCAATTACTCTTCATCCTTACTTTTTGGCTTTCTCCCAGCATTGCGTACATTCATGACTTTTCCTAGTAAGTCAAACCAAAATGGCGCACCCATAGCAATAGCTAAACCAGTAATTAACCAACCAGTAACCATTGTTAAAATATTAAACACAGGCCAACCATTAATTCTCATAGCTGGCCAATTTAATTGATCTTTTAAATTACTGTCTGACCAACCAATTGGTAAAGCGGTTGTATTGAGAATTTCGTTGACATCTATAGTTTCAGAATTAGAATTTTGCTGTTTTGCTTGAATAGCTTGAACTACCAAAGCATCTCGCAATACAGAATCTTTTGATAGGCGGCTAATCATGTGAAATGTATCTGCATTCGCTCCCACGGCTAAAGTTATGCCGATTAAGATAGCTACTCCTTTGGCATTACGTTTGTAAACACCGCCGGCACGTTCCATAGAATTATCAAAGTTTTTCTCTATTTCTTGGCGTAATAAAATGATAGCTTCTTCTGTGCTTGTTGCTTTGAGTTGAGCGCGTTTAGCAATTACAGCAATGTTAGTTACTACTGATTCTGGTAAACTATCAATTAGAACCTGAATTGTTCGATAAGTTTCACTATCTTTATCTTTAACTGCTGTGATAATTTCTTGATAAACATCGCTGCTTTTATTGACTAAATTGACAATTTCTTCGATATTAGGCTTTAAGCCATAAATCATAATTGTTTGTTCTATATTATCGAAATATTCTTTTTTGAGATAAGTTAAACGTCGATATGTTTTCTCTATGGCTTCTTGATTCTGTCCTGTATTATACCGAAAGTTAGCTAAATACTCGTCTAGGCTTTCACGCATCCGATTAATGCTAATTTCCACATTAATTTTATTAGACTTAAAGTCTAAAATATTTTGTGTATATTCTGCCTTTAAGTATTCAAATTCATGGACAATCTCTGTCACAAATTCAGAGGTAAGTTCTTGGGCTTGGATCTGGTCTTCTAGTTTTAACAAAATGTTCTTTGCTTCATTTAATATTTTCTCTTGAAATTTCTCTAATCTCGCTGCTCTTAATTTTTGTACGACTGTGGGTAATTGTAGGGTGTCTAGCAGAGTAGTAGCAAAAGCATCAGCCGGGATATAAGAAGGCGCACTATGGTTAGCATCACCAAAAATTGATTCTTTCCGTAAGCGAGAATTATGCTTATGCAACAAACTAAAAACTGAAGCGATCGCCCAAGTTAATTTTCGTGGTAAAGTTGAGAGAAATCCCTTAGCTTCTTGATTAATACTCTTAATTATGGGATTGTTATAGATTTTATTAGCTAATTGAATCACCTTAGCATTTTCCGAATTTTTTACATCGCCAGCTAACAGGATCTCAATCGATTTTCGCAGATGTTCAGCCCGCCACTGTAGCACTGTAGCAATTAGTTCTTGAATTTCTGAAGCAAGTAAACTAAAAATTAAATAAACAAATATTAAGCCAAGAGCTACATCTAAAATAAAAGGTAAACTCATTGACAAACTCCTTTGGGAAAATTATTTAGTACTGGACTGTATTATTTATATCACCGACAAGTCAAATTTCTTGTTAAAATCTTTGAAAATTGATGTCAGCTTTCAGTCGTCAAGATGGGTTTGGAAAATCGCTTGTACAGCAATCAGCAAAAAGCTTTCAGCAGTTTGGTTTAGAGTCAAATAGGTAACTTAAGTATGAAAGCCAGAGATAAAACCTTTTTTACTTCTGACTTCTGACTCCTGACTCCTGACTCCTGACTCCTGACTCCTGACTCCTGTTTTCAGAACAATTTTGCCAAAAAATATCACTGTTCCTAGAAAACTAGGTTAATTTGGGATCTAGCCATTAGGCAAAAATGAGTGGCAAAAAATTGGTTGTTATTGGGTGGCAACATAGGAGATTCAATCTGGTCTCTATGTAATCAAACCAGCAAGTAAAATGGTTAGCATAGAATATGCAAGAAGGAAGCTTTATTTGGAGTCATCTCGAAAAACAGCATCGCGCAGTGGAAAAATGGCTTGATTGGTTTTGGCTGATAGTATTACTGGTAGCGGCTGTATTACTTTTTAGCATCAATCTTGGGGGCTTGCCACTACAAGACTGGGAAGAAGGAACGGTAGCACAAGTAGCCAGGGAAATTTGGCGCGCCCCAGATGATTCAATGCGCTGGCTTTACCCAACTTTGGGAGGTGAACCGTACTATCACAAGCCACCCTTAATGCATTGGCTAATTGCTCTTGCTTATTCTCTAGGTGGTGTAAATGAATGGACGACTCGTTTACCCGGAGCAATCTTAACAGCTACTTCCGTACCTTTACTATATTGTATTGGGAGAGAAATATTTAAGCAACGCTGGGCTGCTGTGTATAGTGCCTTCATTTATCTAACTATGTTGCCTGTGGTGCGTTATGGTAGATTGGCCATGTTAGATGGGGCAGTAGTCAGCTTTTTGCTGGTAATGATGTTATGTGTGTTGCGTTCCCGGCGAGATTTGCGTTACTGCTTGGGTGTAGGTCTTGGTTTTGGGTTAATTTGTTTAACCAAGGGTGTACCAGGAATATTTTTAGGTGCTATTGCAGTGGCATTTTTATTTTGGGATACACCTAGACTACTCACCTGCTATTATTTTTGGGCGGCGGTGGTTTTGGGTAGTTTACCTGTGATGGGTTGGTATGCTGCTCAATTTCTGCAAAATGGTTATCCTTTTACTCCAATTGTTTCTATCCATAGCTATTTCGATCGCCCTATTGCGATTGTTGAGGGTAAGTCAGAACCACCGTGGTATTATGTGCTAGAACTTCTGAAGTGGACATGGCCTTGGTTGGTGTTTTTACCCCAAACTCTGCATTTAATGTGGAACAATCGTAACTTGAGTTGGGCTAAATTAATCATCATCTGGTCAGGGGTTTATCTGTTAGTCATTTCTCTGGTAAGTAACAAATTACCCTGGTATATATTCCCAATTTATCCAAGTTTGGCTTTAGCTTTTGGTTTCCAATTAGCTCAAACTGACAGTTGGCCTTTATTGTCAACATATCCCCGTACTTGGTTTACCAGTTTTGCTTTTTTGGCTGTGGTAGCGGCTGCTGGGAGTGTTTATTTTAGTTGGGGTAGTGAAGGGAGAACAGATTTACAGATGATTTTGTCTACCACTACTTTAACTATGACCCTAGCGGCTATTTTGGCACAGAGAAATGATGGACAATTTTTGAAAATTTTAGTTTGGGGAAGTTATATCTCTCTACTGTTGCTGATGAAATCTAATTATTGGGTGTGGGAGTTAAAGGAAGCTTATCCGGTTAAACCTGTAGCGGAGATGATCACTAAGGCTAATCCGGTAGTCAGGCAGATTTACACATCATTTCCTTACCATCGGCCATCCTTAGACTTTTATAGCGATCGCACAATTATTCCTGTTTCTGCGGGTGAAATCCAATATTACTGGCTCTACAGTGGCCAAGCCTACTTTCTAGTTAATCAATCTGATCTCCAACATCTCCAACTCAAACCTGTCAAAGTCATCGGTCAAACTGGAGATTGGCAGTTAATTACCAAACAGAGCGATCGCTTGTAGTCCCATCTTACCAAACATGGAATACTGATGGCATTTGAACAGATATGAGTCTTCAATCAGAAATAAAACTTATATCCTTCTTTTGCCACCAGTTGACCATTTCATTGATTCATCACTACTACAACATAGTATTGCTGTAGTATTTGTGGATTTAATATTAAAAACAGAGCCAGTGAAAATAATTTATACTTAAGTTTAAACTTACGGTGAGTCTTGTTGTCCTGTTTCTTTTACCTTTTCGGTTCCTGGCATCAGTTGGCGATTGTAGGTTGTACTTTCCTGGGTTAGAGCAATCATAGTAAATAGAATTGCCCCTCCTACAGCTAAAGCTACCATCGGACGTTTGAGCGAAACAAAATCCCTTATAATTCTAGCTAGGGGGCGGCTTTGGCGACGCAGTGCCGAAGAAATTAAAATATGCTTCCAAGTAAACGGATCTCGGACGTAATGACCGCTCTTGCACACCACTAACCTTTCTTGACAGTAAGGACATGTAAATAAGCCAATGTAAGTCTTAACAGGTTTTGTCCTGTTGTTTCTTTGGCAGATTGGGCAAGTAACATAATGATTATCAAAAGTGTTTGTATTCATCTAGCTCGTCCGCCTAGTCCATTTACTCGCTCTATCACAATAGCTATATTGAATTTTGCTCAAAACTTAGTAGTATGGTCAGTATCGTCTGAACACAGGAGTTATGAATCACACATACATTTATCTTACTACTAAGCATAGCTTAATGAGCTTAACAAGAGTATAGCTAGATTTGGGTGAATATGTCCTTAGTTAAAACTTGCTGATTTTGTGTTAACTAAGACAACAAATACTGTATCTTTTTATTGAGAGAATACAGTCATTACCCCCTCATCTACTACTATCAGCTAACAACTCACTATTAATTCTCTCCTATTTAACCATCCTCCCTAAAAAAATTGTGAGTCGCTGTATTTTTTTATCAAAGCTTTGGCAATCAGGCAAATCAAGCATACTTGTCTGGTTGCTAAATAATGGCTCACAATGAGAATTAACAGATAAAAATTTAAATTTTTTCTTACATTTACTCTCCTTCTCAATGACTCTCTTGCCTGCGACTCAATTGAGGAAGGTAAAGGAATCACCTATTTTTCCTTCACCTTCTGCACGCTTGACTCATCTGATCAATCGTTTTCAACCATCCCCAGAAACCGTAGTTCTATTTCTAGCCATGTTAATTGGCGGCAGCACAGGAATGGGCATAGTGACGTTTCACTATTTAATCGAGCTAGTTCATGACCTGATGCTAGAAGATTTAATGGGACAGATTGGCTCTTGGGGTGCTTGGACTTTAGCCTGTGTTCCCACCTTGGGGGGACTAATTGTAGGTTTAATGCGCTGGCGTACCCAAGACTTTGGCCCTGGACTTTCCACTTTAATTGCTGTTTCTCAAGGTAGAGAAGTAAAACAACCACTCAGACCAGTGACAAAAATGCTGGCTGCTTCTGTCTCCTTGGGTAGTGGTGCATCTTTGGGGCCAGAGGGGCCTAGTGTGGAAATTGGCACAAATTTCGGGGTGTTGTTGTCTGATATTCTCCAAGTTTCCCATGAAAGACAACGGTTATTGTTAGGTGCTGGTGCGGCGGCTGGTTTAGCTGCGGGGTTTAATGCTCCCATTGCTGGGGTATTTTTTGCTCTAGAGGTAGTGATGGGAGCAACATCTTTTGCCACCTCAGCTGTCAGTGTTGTCTTGCTGGCAGCAGTGGTAGCCGCCTTAATTGCTCAAATTGGCTTAGGGGCGCAACCTGCTTTTGCTTTGCCTGCCTACCAAGTACGTAGCCCTCTAGAATTACCTCTGTATCTTGGTTTGGGTTTGAGTGCCAGCTTAGTTTCTTTAGCTTATACAGGATTAATTAATCTAGCCAAAGCCTGTTTTAGTGGGCGAGTTCCTCTTCTACAAATTTTAGGCAAAATTCCTAAACCCATTCAACCAATTATGGGCGGGGCTATTGTTGGTCTTGTGGCTCTCTATTACCCACAAATTTTGGGCATTGGTTATGGTACTGTTCAAGCAATGCTACAGGATGAGGAATTTTCCCTAAACCTGTTATTAATATTACTAGTCTTAAAACTACTAATGACGGCGGTAAGTGCTGGTAGTGGTTTTGTGGGTGGTTTGTTTGCACCAGCGATGTTTTTAGGTGCGTCCTTGGGGTCAGCTTATGCCAAGGTGCTGGCTTTGGTAGTGCCAAGGGTGGGTGAATATATGGCAGGCCCTCCAGCCTATGCAATGGTGGGAATGGCAGCTGTTTTAGCTGGTAGCGTCAGAGCGCCACTCACAGCGATTTTAATGTTGTTTGAACTAACTCGTGATTACCGAATTGTTTTACCTTTGATGGCTGCGGTGGGTTTAAGTGTCTGGTTAGGCGAAAGAATTAAACCATCTGCCAATTCTAATACCAATCTCCAACAAATTGGTTTATCAGAATTGAAAGATGAACGAGCGGATATTTTGCAACAAATTCTAGTTGCAGATGCGATGCAATCTTCTCCTAAAAAGTTAACTGCGACTCTGGGAGTATTAGAGGCAGCTATAGAAATGACACGCGATCGCACCCGCAGCGCTTTAGTAATTAACGAACAAGGACTATTGGTAGGTATTATTTCTCTAGAAGATATTAATCGCGCTCTTTCTCTGTGGCAAAACTACCCTAATTCATCAGACCAAATCCAAGAGGATTTCGCCAAACAAACATTACTAGACATTTGTACTACTGAACTTCTTTATGCCTGGCAAGATGAACCCTTATCTGAAGCTTTAGATCGCATGGCCTTACGAGGTTTGCATCAACTACCCGTGGTAGCCAGAGAAAACCCAGATAATATTTTAGGCTTACTAGATAAAGAACAAATAGCCTTAACTTGCAATTTAGCAGCAACACAAAAAGCACTGCGCCGTTATTTGCCTGTAGTTATGGGTCATTAGTCATTGGTCAGTAGTAGAAACCTACAACTGACAACAACCAATTATTTAGCAGTCAATAATTAGAGATCAAGACTAACAACTGTATGGGCGGGATTTCCCCGCCTCTACTGACAATTGACCACTGACCAATAACATTTAAGCAGTTGCTTCTAGAGCTTCAGCATCTTCCCGATCTTCAGGATCTACTTGGCGAAGACGAATATGCTTTTTGCCTAAAGTAATGAGAAACTCATCACCTGGTTTCAGATTCATCTGTTTTGTATAAGCTGAACCTATTAGCAAGTTGCCGTTTGATTGCACACTAATTCTATAGCTGGCACTGCGTCCACCACGACCATTAGCACTAGGCGAACTGTCCAACTGAATGCCCTCAGCATCAATTAGGGCATTTAAGAATTTCATCATATTGACGCGCTCTATACCGTTTTTGGTAACAGTATAATAGCCACACTGTTTAGCTTTATCTTCCTTACTCAGGTTCTCTAGCTCTTTGACTTTTTGGAGAAGTTCTTCACCGACGAGGGGTTCAATTTTTTTCTGTTTAGGCATCAACTTAGATCGAAAATGAATGTTTGAAGTGGTTGAATCGATTTTATTTTAGCTGACACTGAGCTAATAGGAACAGACTCCTTTAGTTTTTATCTCAGCCTAGCCAAGTATATTACACTCATTGGCGAAATTGTTGCACAATTACCAATCTTGTTAAAAGATTTTGGAAAATAAAATTGAGGAATGCTGATAGCTACAGATAGTTTAAGAACTACAGCTAGGCTTTATTTGTTTAAGTTTTTTAAAGTCACGCTCAAAAGCTAGTCTACTGACTGAAGTGAATAATTGGCATAGAGAATGATAAGCAAAACTGATCTTTAGTCTTTAGTCTTTAGTCTTTAGTCTTTAGCTATTTAGTGATTGGGAATTATTTCTCAACTGCTACACCCTCCTCTTCTCCCTTGCCTCCCCTACCTCCCTTGCCTCACTGCCTTCTCTGCCCCCTGCCTTGTTGCTGCCTATTTGTAGTAGCCTGGAAAAATATTACTTAGTCCTCAACACTTAACATTTAGTAACGGAAAATAGGATGAAGCTAACGACCAGAGGACATTACAGTGTAAAAGCATTGCTAGATTTGAGTTTACAGCCAGAATATGGGCCTGCATCTGTGAGGGCGATCGCACAACGCCAAAATATGCCAGCTGCCTATCTGGAAAAACTACTCATAGAAATGCGTCGTGCTGGATTAGTAAAATCAACTCGTGGTAGTATCGGTGGTTATCAATTAGCAAGAAAACCTGTACAAATCTCTATTGGTCAAATTCTAGAGGCAGTGGGTGAAAATATCACTCACTTACCCCTTGATAGTCCTGCCCCCACTCAAACAGAAGATTGGGTAACATTTACCCTTTGGCACAGACTCAACCAAAAGTTAAAAGAGGCTTTGTACAGCATTACTCTTGCTGACCTATATTATGATGCTCGTAGTTGGCAAGCATCCTTGGGAGAAGAGGCAAGTTTTATTATTTGAAATTTGTCAGTGGTCAGTGATCAGTTGTTTTGCCACTGACTACTAACCATTGACTACTAACTTTTGACTCATGACTTCTCAGGTTTATATCTTAATTATTGCTGCATTCTTAGATTATCTAATTGGTGATCCTTGGGGTTGGCCTCATCCAGTGCGGGTGATGGGTTGGTTTATTACTTACGGCAGTAAATTTTTGCTCCAATACAGCCAAAGTCCTTTCACACAGCGCCTAGCAGGGGTAATTCTGGCAGTAATTCTCATTGCTGGTAGTGGTTTTGTTGGCTGGCTAATAATGCAAATCACTACCCAAATCAACCCCTGGTTAGGAATTGTGACACAAAGTATTCTCCTCGCCAGTTGTTTTGCTTTACATAGTTTAAGAGTTGCGGCTGTTGATGTTCTCCAACCTTTAACTACAGGAAAAATAGAACAGGCACGACAAACTTTAAGTAATTATGTAGGTCGAGATACAGAAAATCTCTCAGAGGCAGAAATTTTACGGGCTGTATTGGAAACGGTGACAGAAAATGCTACTGACGGAGTGATGGCTCCCTTATTTTATGCAATTATTGGTGCATTTATACCGTTTATTGGTGCAGTTCCTTTAGCTTTAGCATATAAAGCCAGTAGCACTCTAGATTCAATGGTAGGTTATCGAGAAGCACCCTATACTTATTTAGGCTGGTTTAGTGCTAGGTTAGAGGATTATTTGACTTGGGTTCCTTGCCGATTAACCGTCATCACTTTGGCGCTATTTTCCCTGAAACCGCTATATGTTTGGCAACTTTGTAGCCGTGATGCCATTAAAGATCCTAGTCCTAATTCTGGTTGGAGTGAATGCGCTTATGCGGCAATTTTAGGTGTGCAGGTGGGGGGAACAAATTGGTATCGTGGAGTAGCTAAACACAAACCATTGTTAGGTGATGGAATAAATCCCATCACTGCTAATTCTATTCACAACGCTTTACAACTAACTCGATTTGCTTTTTTACTGTGGTTAGGAGTAGCTATTCTTTCATATCTTATTTGTCTGAGTCTTTAACTATGTAATCTCAATTACCTACTATAGTAATCCGGTTTGATTTCTGAATTTATTTGTGTGGGTAGGGAACAGGGAACAGGGAACAGGGAACAGGAAATAAGGGTTTCAGTATGTACTGAGTCTTGTTCAATAATCAAATAGGAGTCCTATATGTCAACCAAAACAGTTGAAATTCTCTCATCAGAAGAACTACGTCGCACCTTAACTCGACTGGCTTCGCAAATCATCGAAAGAACAAGGGACTTATCCCAACTAGCACTTTTAGGTATTTATAGCCGGGGTGTACCTTTAGCTAACTTATTAGCGCGACAAATAGAGGTGCTAGAAGGTGTGAATGTAGCTGTAGGAGCATTAGATATTACTTTTTACCGTGATGACCTGGATCAAATTGGTTTAAGAACTCCAGCCAAAACCGATATTCCGTTTGATCTCACAGGGAAAACAGTTGTATTAGTAGATGATGTCATTTTCAAAGGTAGAACAATCCGTGCTGCTTTAAATGCAGTTAATGAATATGGTAGACCAGAGTTAATCCGGTTAGCTGTATTAGTAGATAGAGGACATCGGGAGTTACCAATTCATCCTGATTTTGTTGGCAAGAAACTACCCACAGCTAAAGAAGAAATTGTTAAAGTATACCTACAAGATTGGGATGGTAAAGATGCAGTAGAATTGATTACTAATTAATCTCTTTGTACAGGAAATGAACTAAATACTCAGCAATACTCAGCAATTTTGAATTGCTTAATTGTTAGCATTCAGCCTCCAGTATCCAGTTCGCAGAGCATTGCCATAGGCTATGCTGAATTAAAAAGATTCTCCAAAATCTTACTAATATCTATTCCTTGTTTAATCACCATTCTGACTCCTGACTCCTGACTCCTGAATTCTTACTTACCCTTAACTGTACTAATAGTTTGTAATAACTGATTAGCTGTATAAGGTTTACATAAAAAGGCTTTAACACCCATATCATAGGCAGCATTAATTTTATCATGGGCAGCTAATCCACTGACAGCAATGATTTTCACATCAGCATTAATTTTTTGCAATGTGCGAATGCTAGTTAGTCCATCCATTGATGGCAT
>DATGXQ010000106.1:0-16483 GCA_035298905.1 Nostocaceae cyanobacterium
CCACCTCCCTACCTCCCCACCTCCCCTGTAGCTACTATACTCAGGAGATTTGCTGATGATCCAATTCCGTATCCAGCCAGACAGTGAAATTCCCGCCTCTACTCAGTTATTTAACCAAATCCGGTTTGCGATCGCCTCCCGGCAATATCCACCTGGTTATAAATTACCAAGTACTAGGGCATTGGCGATGCAAACTGGACTACATCGCAACACCATTAGCAAAGTTTACCGCCAATTAGAAGAAGACGGGTTAGTAGAAAGTTTGGCTGGTTCAGGAATTTATGTCCGCGCACAAGGGCATGAGGGTGGTAGTCGTCTTCACTCACCCATTCTCCAGCAGTATCCTGAAGCGTATAAAGTTGTACAAAAAGCATTAGATGAACTACTCAATCAAGGCTGTTCCTTAAATCAAGCACGAGAAATCTTTTTAGCAGAAGTAGACTGGCGTTTACGTTGTAGTGCTAGGGTGTTGGTAGCTGCTCCAGGTCAAGATATTGGTGCGGGAGAATTAATGGTCGATGAATTAGTAACAGCCCTGAAAATTCCCGTACAGTTGGTAGCAATGGAAGATTTAGCGGACTTACTAGATCAAACTACTTCTGCGACTCTAGTTACCAGTCGTTATTTTATCGGAGATGTGGAGGCGATCGCAGCTCCCAAAGCTGTACGAGTGATACCCATTGATATCCATGACTACAGCAAAGAAATTACCATAGTTAAAAGTCTTCCCAAAGCCAGTTGTATCGGTATCGTTAGCCTCAGTGCGGGGATTCTCAGGGCTACAGAAGTCATTCTACATGGTCTACGTGGCGATGAACTACTAGTAATGACAGCCCAACCAAAAGATGCTTATAAACTTCATGCTTTAGTTAAACGCGCAGAAATTATTTTTTGCACAGACCACCATAGTCATACTGCTGTCCAAGCCGGAGTACAAAATGTAGCCGATGACCTAATTCGTCCACCAAAAATTATTCGCTGCGAAAATTATATCGGTTCTCAATCTATTGGCCTACTTAAACGCGAATTAGGTTTAACCTAAAAATCATCGTTACCAATTTGCCTTAATTCATATTGTTTTTATTCAAACCCACTATCTGACGGGCTATGTGTTAAACAATAGAATCCAAGACAACTTGGTATATTCATTGTTTCGATATCATACCAAATAATTTTTGGTAAAAATTTGACAATCCTGCTTAAATGTGATTATAATCACACAATATATTATTTAGAGCCTATTGATAATAATTGTTTTTAACAACTAGCTTCACATAGTTTCACTAATCCGTCTTTGCGCCTACCCTACGGTAATCCGTTAACTACCGTATCACTGGGTTATGCAAACTAATATTAATCTCAACTTCATATATCAATTGAAGCAAAGTTGTCACGGATAGTCTCTCAAAGAAAGGATTTATTTCAGTATTTTGGGGAATAAGAGCTAATAAATTATTGGTTATTTCAAGAGAATCCCTATTTTAAATACAAATCAAGGAGAATTAATTATGTTTATGGATCTTAAAGGCGAAATATTGGGTGGAAAATATGATATCAAAGCAAAAATTGGTGAAGGTGGTAGTGGTATTGTTTATTTAGCACAAAATTTAAACTCTAAACAACGCTATGCTATTAAAACTCTTTCCACTGAAGAAGAGAATGCCATTAAACTTTTAGAAAGAGAAACCCAGACCTTAAAAAGGTTAAACCATCAAAATATAGTGAAATTTATAGAGGAAGGTTATGAAAATAATCATAAGCTTGTTTATTTAGTATTAGAATATCTAGATGGACAAGATATTAAACAATATTTTGACAGTGGCATTGATTTAAAAACTCAATTAGATATATTCCTACAAATCATTGACGGTATTAGTCATGCTCATTCAAAAAATATTATTCACAGAGATATTAAACCAGATAATATTAAAATTGTTGATAGAGATGAAAAACCTGTAGCAAAAATACTGGATTTTGGGATAGCGATTATCACTACAACCATTCTGACTAATACAATCAGAAGCTACCACACTCCTCTATTTTCAGCACCAGAACAAATTAATCTGGAAGGAGTTTCTAGAGATTCTGATATTTACTCTCTAGGTATGACATTCTTGTATTTGTTATCATCTCAACAAAGTAAAATTGACTTTCATGAAGGAAGAGATAAGACTATCCTGTATAATTCTGCTCAGGAGAAATTAGCTAATTACAATTTCTTACCTTTAGTAGATATTCTCAAGAAAGCCACAGATAAAGATAGAGGAAATAGACCAAAACTTGATGAAATCAGAAAGGAAATTGCTAATCTAAAAGAAGAATTGTCTGAGAAAATGGCTGTAACATTTAGCATAACATCTGATTTCCAGAAAAAAATATCAGACAAATATAAATTTCAACAGCAACCTGTAAAAATTAAAAATCATATTGATTCTGAGCTAAAAGCTGACTCAGGAGTCCTGTATATAAAAAAGAGTCCAAAACAAGACCGAGAAAATAGATTAACTGTTGAAATTTTTATAGAACCTTTATCGAAAATTTATTATGGTTTTATCAATTTGAATGCTCCTGATGAAATAGTTTTATATAGTTCACCTGATTTCAGTAACGTCAAATCACAAGAAATAATCATTGAAAATGGAGTTTCTATTAAATTAGATCCCATTATTAATATCGGCTCTAGTCCCAGAAGAAAAACTGATTTGACTGAGTTAATCAATCTTATCTTGGAAAAAGAGCAAAGTGTCACAAATGAAATTGAAGATAATAAATTTCTTGCATTAACCTTTGAGCAATGGCAATCTGTCATTGATATTGAGAAACAAATTATTAGCGATAAAAAACAAGTTTTTCAATACAAAGAAAAATATTATGATAACCAAAGACAAATCCTGATACTGACATTAGAGAAACCAATTTCTATTGAACAATTTGACCAAATTACATCTCCTGCATTAGATGTAACAATTTCTGTAAAAAAATTATCGCAATCTAATCAACAAAGAACCGTAGATTGGGGTATTGGCAAAATTGTTGATGGGGAAAAAGCCAATAATACTGAGCCAATCGAAAAACTGCATATCAGTATTGGTGACTTTTGTGATAATGAAATTATAGATTCCATACTGGATAAAGGAAAAATTGAAACAAATTTCAAAGCTCAAGAGTCGGAAATAGAACGCAGACGTAAAGCTTTGAGAGAAATTCGATATGGTGATTCTGAAAATGCTGAATTGTGTAAAGTAATAGTCGCTCCTGCAAATGTTAGACAAATTGAACCTTTATTAATTAGACGATTTTTTAATGATAAACTCGACGATTCACAGCAGCTTGCTGTTTGCAAAGCTCTTGCGACTGAAGATATCTTTCTTATTCAAGGTCCACCAGGTACAGGAAAAACTTCTGTTATTACCGAGATTATCTTACAAATTCTTGATAGATATCCCAACGATAAAATATTAATTTCATCTCAATCTAACGTTGCTGTAGATAATGTATTAACTAGACTTTCTCGTGTTTTCACTAAGGAAATTAAATGTGTTAGAATTGGACGTGAAGAAAAAATTGAAGAAGAAGCCAGGCAGTTTGAAATAGAAAAAGCTATTTTAAATTGGCAAAAGTCTATTCAATCCAAATCCTTAGAGTATTGGAAAAATTATCAGCAGAATAATGAGCAAATATTATCAGGTGTTAAAAAGATTGCTAATCTCGAAAAGATTAAAGAACAAAATCAAGAATTACAAAATTTAGCTAAGAAGCTAACACAAATAATTGAAAAATTTAATTCTGAATTAATTATCTCTAAATCTAATCTTGCTTCTGAAGAATTTTCTAATATAGCATTAGATTTGATTGATGAAAAAATGCAGTTAGAAAATAAAATTCTAAAAGAAATTGAAAAATATGTAGATAAGTTCGGTCTAGAATATCCTGAACATAAGCAACTTAATCACTGGATTAATGAAGAATACAAAGTAGTACAATCAATTTTGGGTAATAACAGAGAAAATTATGAAAGATATATAAAGTTACAAAAATTAAATGAAGATTGGAACGAAAGACTCAAAAGGAAGCAACAGGATCTAATCTCATTTTTTATAGAGGGTGTAAATGTGGTTGGAGCAACTTGTTTAGGTGTTGCTAATTTTAAAGATCGTAACTTTGATTGGGTAATTGTTGATGAAGCAGGACGCTCAACTGCTCCTGAAACTTTCGTTCCCATGTCAAAAGGAAAGAAAATTATTCTTGTTGGAGATCATAGACAACTACCACCTATTATTGATCGAGAATTAGAAAAAAGAGCTTTCAATGAAAAAGAAATTCACAAAAAAGTTCTGGAAGTCAGCTTGTTTGAATATCTTTATGAAAATTTACCCAAGACCAATAAAATTACCCTCAATCATCAATATAGAATGCACCCTGATATTGGAAATTTAGTCAGTCATTTATTTTATGAAGACAAAGTTTCCAGTCAACGAGTAAATAAAGAAGAGAAACAACATCAATTGAAGCAATTTGATAAAAGTGTGTATTGGATATCAACTAGCGATGTCCCGATGGAAAAGTCGCAAGAAAGGAAAAATGGTCAAAGTCGCAGTAATCCCTATGAAGCAAAAGTTATTAAAGCCATTCTTTTAAAAATTCAACAAGATTGTGAGGATAATCATTTATCTAAAGAAGTAGGTGTTATTGCTGCTTATCGTTCACAAATTGCCATTTTAGAATCGTCTATTGCTCCTAATAATCAACAACTCTGGAAAAATATTCATATTTCCATTCATACGGTTGATGCTTTTCAAGGGGGAGAATGTGATATTATTATCTACGATTTAGTTAGAAATAATCCTAGTAGAGAACTGGGTTTTACTTCTGATGATAGAAGACTTAATGTAGCTTTATCTCGTACTAGACAGTTACTTATTATAGTTGGTAATGATAATATGGCTTATGAAGGACGGACACCAAAGGGAATACCTAATCCTTTTAAACCATTAATAGAATATATAGACAAAAACAGTGATTTCTGTTCCCGAATCACTTCTGGAGAGTTTATGTAAATTTTTAGAGGTTTAATTATGAACAATCAAGTTAAAGATAAAGTTAAAAATTTTGAGAATAAGATTCGTAAATATCATTCACTACCAGAAGCTATAGTGATTGATTGTCAACCAATTGGCTATCCTTTTCATATACTAAATCTTGATTTAACTTACTTGGCAAATAGACAACTACAAATGGTTGAAGAGTTTGTGATGAAGTGTATTAGCTATGAAATAAACAACCATAAAGAAATTGCTTTTTTCTTGGGAATGGATGAAATACTGATAGATAAAGTATTATCAGAATTACTATCTAAAAACTTAATTAAAAGAGAGCAAGAAGATGTTTTAAAGCTAACAGATTTAGGTTTAAATTCTTTAGAACAGCAAACAGTATTAGCTCCTATATCAACAACAAAAACTTTTTATATTGATGCTTTAAATGGTAAAATGAGAGATTCCTTTTCTCTGAATTCTTTTGATTTAAAAAACAATAATAAATCTGTATTGCCCAAATTTTTTAAAAAGCCAAGAAAGGGTCATATTGAAGATATAGTTGACTATTATGAGCATATTGAAAAATTATTGCAAAATAATAATAGTTCTAACCATATTGAATTAATTCAAGTTAATAATATAGAAAAAGTTTATACTCAATGGCATGAACTTTTATTAGTTTTGTACTAAAGAAATCCTGATGATAAAGAAATTGAATATGAAATTTTTTCTAGAGGTAATATACAGGTAGAATATAGAATCACAATAGAACAATTGTATGCTGAAGGTAAAAAGATCCTCGATCCAATTTTTCAAGGAATCGAGCAAGATAAACTTAGTGATAGTAATTTAGTTGAAAAGGAAATTTTAGGATCTATTAATGATGAAGATATTAAAACTGTAGAAAAGCTTAGTGTAAAAATTAATTCTCTTGACGATCCTGATTTTTTAATTGATTCTAAAAATCAATCAATTAAAGAAGAACGTAAAAAGCTAAAACAACAACTTGATCAAATTAAAACACAAAGTAAAATCTCAGAAATTATTCATACTTGCGACCATAGGCAATATTTATTTAATGCTTTAAAAGAAGCTAAACAAAGAGTAATGATTGTTTCACCTTGGATTAGAAGTTACGCTGTAGATCAAGAATTTCTTACTACATTAGAAGCAGCTTTAAAGAAAAAAATACAGATATATATTTTTTATGGAATAAAAAGTTCAAGTCAGCAAAATGATCCTGCATCAATTAGAGAGTTAGAAAAATTATCTAACCAGTACAAAAATTTGAGATTTGAAAAAGTCAAAAATACTCATCGTAAGATTTTAGTTTGCGATAATAAATTTGGGATAGTTACTAGCTTTAATTTTTTGTCATTTAGAGCAGATCCCAATTTAACCTATAGGGATGAGTTAGGCGTTATTATTAGAGATTCAGCGACTATTGAGGACTTATTTAATAGTGGGATTAATTTGGCATAACTTCACATCTTACTGATTTTATCCTAGTTTAGACAAATTGCCTGTAATTCAATTTAACCAAAATAATCTTTATCTAACAACTGTCCAAGAGTATAAGGACATTCATCAGGAAAATTAATTTCAAACTTAGTTTTCACCTGCACATACTTTAAAGCATCAGCATAAAGATTTAAAATCTCTTTAGCTAAATGATTACGTAAATTACCCGTTAAACGTCGGTTGAGTTGGTTTCTAAAGTTAACTATTTCTGCTTGCCAATGATGACCATTTCTTTCAGATTCTTCATGCCAATATTGCAATAATAATAAATCTCTAATAATTTGTTCTAAAAGGCTTTCTACAGCATGTTTTTTCCCACTTCCAAAGTCTTCCAACTCCTCAATTAAATTTTCTAAATTTAATTCCTCAAAACGATTTTGTTTTAATAATTCAATCGTTTCTAATAACCATAAATAGTCATCATTTTGATGGAGTTGCTGTAAATGAGTAGTAACTGTCATAAATTTACCCCCTATTTACTTCTGCAACAACACAGGATAAATTATCAAATAAATTATTAATTATTCAAAAATCCTTTTATTCTAGATAAATATGTTTCTGGGTCTTCCAACATAGGAAAATGGGCTGTATGAGGGATAACTGTAAATTCAACTTGCTCGCTTAATGCGGCTGCTTTTTGTCCCATTTGGGCAGGAATAATCTGGTCATGTTCCCCAGCAATTAGCAAAGTTGGTACATTTAATTTAGCAAATTCTTGGGGCATTAATTCCGCTTGTGCCTGGCTGACAGAAGTAA
The DNA here is from genome assembly GCA_035298905.1 of Nostocaceae cyanobacterium. Taxonomy (GTDB): domain Bacteria; phylum Cyanobacteriota; class Cyanobacteriia; order Cyanobacteriales; family Nostocaceae; genus DATGXB01. The sequence goes on from DATGXQ010000106.1 coordinate 7,314, forward strand.
AAATTGTTCCTAGTGCTGCATCATAATCAGCATCTAAAAAATCTTGTAAAAAAGCTTTTCTTTCTGATTTTGGTATCTGACGATGCAGAAATCTCGCCATAAATAACCTGTCCACAAAGGGAATTTTTACCAACCACTTGGGACGGAATTTTACTGCATAACCACCAAAGCGATAAAAGGCAGCAAAAGCCTGTTCATCATACTCAAACACGCCACTACAAGTTAAAATTCCTTTTTCCACTTGTTGGGAATAGCGGTTTAAGAATAATGTAGCCACAGAAGCACCCATAGAGTGAGCATGAACATAAACACGCTCAATACTTAATTTATCTAGTAAAGCGGCTAAATCTTCAGCGTATGCAGTTAACTCATAACTTAATTCTGTTAATGCTTCTGCTTGTTCTTGTGGCGACTTTGACTCAACCACAGCCTCACCCGCTTGTTGGAGGTTTGGTTGACCTTGAGAACGCCCAAACCCCCGCATATCATAAAGTAAACAGTCAAATTGCTCTGATAAAGCTTCAGCCGTACTCCGCCAATATCTAGCAGAACCAGCCCAACCATGAACAAAAACCATCACCGACTTAACTCTTTCGGGAGACGGCTGTTTTATCCACTCATAGTAATGCCCAACGCCGCGTACATTTACATAAGGCATGAGTCAAAATTCAAAATTCAAAATTCAAAATTCAAAAGCCAGAAGTCAAAAGCCAATCATCAGGGAGAAAGAAGAATCTAACCTCCTGCCTCCTGCCTTCTGCCTTCTGCCTTCTAACATTATGCCGATTCTGGCTTGGGCAGTGAAGAAGGATGTACAAGCAGTTCGGCGGTGGAACGCTTTTCTACCATTTCCTTGGTAACTGTACAGCGAGTTACATCTTTGCGGGATGGTAACTCATACATTACATCTAACATCAACTCTTCTACAATTCCCCGTAAAGCCCGCGCTCCTGTTTTGCGGCGGTAGGCTTCTTGAGCGATCGCTTTGAGGGCTTCTGGTTTAAAATCTAATTGGACATTATCCATCTTCAGCAGTTTTTGATACTGCTTGACTAAAGCACTGCGGGGTTGGGTGAGAATGGCCATTAATGCTTCTTCGTCCAGAGGATCAACCACTGCTACCATTGGTATCCGTCCGATAAATTCAGGAATCATCCCAAATTTCACTAGGTCGTCTGGTTCTAAATTACGCAGTGTATCTGCTGCACGTTTTTCTTTGGAAGCATTATCTCCCGCTTGGACAAAGCCAATAGACTTTTTACCAACCCTTTGATCCACTACTTTTTCTAAACCAACAAAAGCCCCACCACAGATAAACAGAATGTTGCTTGTGTCAATTTGGATACAATCTTGATAGGGGTGTTTACGTCCGCCTTGGGGTGGTACGTTGGCAACAGTCCCTTCTAACATTTTGAGTAGGGCTTGTTGTACCCCTTCTCCAGACACATCCCTCGTGATGGAAGGGTTCTCACTCTTGCGAGCGATTTTGTCAATTTCATCAATGTAGATAATGCCCCGTTGCGCTTCTTCTACATCCAAGTCAGCTACTTGTAACAGGCGCAGTAAGATATTTTCTACATCTTCCCCGACATACCCGGCTTCTGTCAGGGTAGTAGCATCAGCCACCGCAAAGGGAACATCTAAGATTTTGGCTAGGGTTTGGGCTAACAGGGTTTTACCGCACCCTGTTGGACCAATTAACAAAATGTTAGATTTTTGTAGCTCTACTACATCATCTGCCCCACCTTTGCCATTACCTTTAGATTGCAGGATGGCTAATCGCTTGTAGTGGTTATAAACGGCGACCGATAACACTTTTTTGGCTTCATCTTGGCCAATTACGTGTTCGTCTAAATATTTTTTAATCTCTCTCGGTTTGGGTATTTGATTAAACGAGAGATTGGCAGAACGGGTACGGCGTTTTTGAGGTGGTTCTGACTTTGGTGCTGGCGGTGACGCTGCACTGTTGGTATCCAGTAACTCTTCATCCAGGATTTCATTACACAAGTCAACGCATTCATCGCAGATGTAGACTCCCGGCCCCGCGATTAATTTACGCACCTGCTCTTGAGACTTGCCACAAAATGAACATTTTAAATGGGAGTCGTACTTAGACATACCAGCCTCTTATTTCAGAATGGTGACGTTTTCCCCTGCTGTGGGAAGATTTTGTCTGGAAATTACCTGATCGATCAAACCGTAGGTTTTTGCCTCTTCTGCCGACATGAAAAAGTCGCGTTCTGTATCCGCTTCTATTCTTTCTAGAGGTTGACCAGTATGTTTAGATAGTAACTGGTTTAACTTAGCTTTAATGTAAAGAATTTCTCGCGCTTGAATTTCAATATCAATAGCTTGTCCCTGAGCTCCTCCAAGGGGTTGGTGAATCATAATCCGGGAGTCGGGTAGAGACATGCGTTTTCCGGCAGTTCCAGAGGTTAACAAAAATGCTCCCATGCTGGCAGCTAGTCCAAAACAGATGGTGACGACATCAGGACGTATCTGCTGTATCGTATCATAGATTGCCATTCCTGCGTAGACGGAACCACCAGGGGAATTAATGTACAGTTGGATGTCTTTTTCTGGGTCTTCCGCATCTAGAAATAACAATTGGGCAACAATGGAGTTAGCAACTGTATCATCAATTGGCGTTCCTAAGAATATAATCCGCTCACGTAACAGGCGGGAGTAGATGTCAAAGGCCCGCTCGCCCATACCAGATTGCTCTACCACCATAGGTACGATATTGCTAGGGCTACTCTGGTGGGAACTGATGCCCAGGCGACTTAAGCTGTTAATTTGGTAATTTCCCGACTGCGATACAAGCATAGAAGAACTTCTGACAATTAAGTAGGATAGATTTGTAGGTTAATAGCTGCTAATTTTACAGTTGGATTATAGAGCTATGTGTTAACCATTATGCCTTATACAAATTGTTCGGTGGTGAGGGGGAGGGGGGACACGGGGAGGGGAGAGGGGAGATTTTCTTTGTCTTTCTTTCTTTGCGTCACCGCGTTTCTTTCCCCAATCCCCCTTTCACCAGATTTACCTTTACTCAGGATTAGTTGCTGTTTCTGCGGCTGATTCTGTAACTGGTGTTTCTGTTTTCTCTTCCTCTGGAGGAGTTAGGGAACCCTCTGGTACTAGTTCTACAGTGGAATTTTCCAGCAACCAGTCAAAGATTTTTTTGGTTAGCAGTTCTTCTTCTACTACTAAAGCTAGTCTTTCTTCATCCAGGTCATTATCCTCATATTGGTCTAGGATTTCATCGACTCTGGCTTTGATGTCTTGTTCTGGAACGGTAATTGATTCTTTTTTGCCAACTTCTCTCAAAGCTAGGGAACGTTTGAGGCGATCGATGGCTTCAGGACGCGATCGCTCCTGCAATTTCTTGACCATATCGGCACTAAACAACTGTCTGACATCTATCCCTTGCTGAGACAGGCGATAAGCTGTCTGTGTCAGCATGGCATTGAGTTCCCGCTCAATCAATGTTGCTGGTAAGTCAATTTCTGTATACTTAAGCAATTCTGTAATAATTGCTTCTTCTTTGTTGGATCTGGTTTGATCGGCGGCTTCTTTTTGATAGCGTTCTTCTAAAGATGCCTTTAACTCTGCCAAGGTCTCAAATTCGCTCACTTCCTGGGCAAATTCATCATTTAATTCTGGCAGTTCTTTTTCCTTAATTTCCTTGAGAGTAATGGTAAAAATTGCTGCTTTACCAGACAACTCTTCATTGGTGTAAGGAGTAGGGAACTGGGCAGAAACTTCCTTAGTTTCTCCTGGGTTCATCCCCACTATTCCAGCTACAAAACCAGGGATAAATTTATCTTCCTGTAATTCTACTTGAAAATCTGTCCCTTCTCCGCCTGGAATGGGCTGAGATTCGCTTCCTTCTTGGACTGTTACGCCTTTATAGTCCACAACTACGACATCACCTAGTTGGGCGGCTCTTCCTTCTACGGGAATTAAGGTAGCTAGATATTGCTGTTCTTTTTCTAAAGCACTATCTACCCGACTAGGATCATACTTAATTTCCTCTGCTTGGGCTTGTAAACCAGTGTACTTTTGAAGATTAACTTCTGGTTCTACATCTACCGCCGCAGAAAATACCAAGGGTTGACCTGGTTGATAATTGTTAATTAAATCCTCAAAGGATGAGCGTAAATTTGGTTCACCAATAGCTGGAATGGACTCTTGCTTGATAGCTTGCTCAATTCCCTCTTGAATCAACTCTTCCAAGGCTGCTACCTTGATCCGAGTTGTACCTAGACGTTGTAGCAATATTTGCCGGGGGACTTTGCCTTTGCGAAACCCAGGAATATTGGCTGTGTTGGTTAAGTTTTTAATGACCTGTTCGTATTTGGCTTTGGTAGTTTCTGGTGCAATCTCTATTTCTAGACCAATTTGGCTGGCGGGGAGTTTCTCCTGGGTGATTTTCATGCTTTGTCTCTATTTTCTGGTGTTTTCAGCTCTTTTGATTCAAAATTCGGGTGCGGGATCGCCCTCTGGTGTAAGGGAAGTGTCAGGTTAGACAGATGCTTTCTAGCAAATTTATAGTTTACTGCCAACGACCAAGATGTTACATGTTATGGTCGTAACTTTACCGATACAAAAAAGCTAACTAATGCTAACAAGAGCCAGCTTTTTCTTCCTGCTTCTCCCTAGAAGTGTCGGCACGATCTAGTCCACAGGCTAACACGGTCAATCTGACCGCTTCTTGTCTGAGGTTAATCGCAGCGTTTACGTCTCTGTCACACTCAAAACCGCAGTGTTCACACTTAAACACTCTTTGAGACAATGACAGTGATGTTTTCTTCTCACCACAACTTGAGCAGGTCTTACTACTGGGATAAAATCTATCCACAATTACTAACTTGCTGCCATAAAGTTGTGTTTTATATTCTAACTGCCTCCTAAATTCATAAAAGCCCATATCTGATATAGCTAGTGATAATTTCTCATTAGCTAACATCCCGGAGCCACTGCGTTGGGCGGGTTTCCCGACTTGAAGCAAGTGGCGTGATACATTTAAATCTTCTATGCCTATTACTGCGTGGTTTTTGCTAATATAGGTGGTGATTTTATGTAATGTATCTTTCCTAATGTTCGCTATTTTTTGGTGTAATCTCGCTATGTTGATTTGGGCTTTTTTATAATTATTTGAACCCACTTTTTTATGCCGATTCAAATACTGCACCCTTGCTAACTTCTTCTCGGATTTTTTATAACTTTTTGCCCCCTCAAATATTTCTCCTGTTGATAATGTGGCTAGATGATTTATCCCTAAATCAACTCCTACAAACTCTTGCTGTTTAGGCGTTTGCTGGTTGGTGAGCGCAGTCGAACCATCCCTTTCTACTTCTATTTTCCAAGAGATAAACCATTTGTCTGCTTGTTTACTTATGGTCACAGATTTGGGTTTATATCCTGTAGGGAGAATTTCATAAGTTTTTAGCCAACCGATTACGGGAACTTTTATCTTTCTGTAGTCAATGTGTATTGCACCGTCTAAGGTAAAAGAGTCATGTCTCCCTTTTTTCTTAAACTTAGGAAAGCCTTTACTTTTTTTGAAAAAGGCTTTAAAAGCATCTGACAGATATCTTAATGCGTATTGAGGGGCGCATTTAGATACTTCATAATACCAAGGATAGATAGATTTGATGGCTGCTACTAACCATTTATGTAAATCTATCGCTGTAGGAAATTTGATTTTGTCTTCCGGGTGCAGTTTGTTGTGTATTAATACCTGTTGACAAAGTGCTAACCCTTGATTCCAAGCGTGTCTAGCCACTCCTGCGTGTTGAGAGAGTAGTAGTCTCTGTTGTTGGTTAACTTTGAGTTGGGTCTTGAATCCTAGTAGCATACAGGTATCTTACAGGAAAATCTGTCACCACAAACATGCTTGGGGAAATCTTGATTAAATATGAGTATTTGTGAGCATTAGTTAGTAAAACATTAACTAGCTACTAACCCTTAGTTTTGGGGGATGAGGAGGATGAGGGAGTGAGGGAGATGAGGAGAGACACGGTGAGGGGAGAGGGGAGAATTTACTTTGTCTTTTTTTCTCCGCGTCCCCGCGTCCCCGCGTCCCCCTGCCCCTCTGCTCCCTACCCCCATCACCCTCCTTGCCGTAAGTGTCTGCTAAAAAAGCGGTCGAGAATTTCTGATTGCTGTTCTACACTGATGCTGTGATGATAATTGTCTAAATTCCCAGTTACATCCAAGTCTGTAAATTTTTCTCCACCCACGTTGTTACTTTTTGTGTGGGCTGTTTCTAAGTAATGATAGTTAATTTTTGTTTTTAGTGCGCCATTATCTAGGCGGGGTATGTTCTGTAAAACTGTGTCTAGAGAGACGGGTGGTAAAATCCGGCTGGTTTGAGTGAGGAAAAAATTAAAAGTAGTATTACCTAAACGAAGGCGATCGCCATCTTGCAGTTGTACTGGTTTAGCTACAAGTTCACCATTGACATAGGAACCATTTGTACTTTTCAAGTCTACTAGGTAAAAACCTTGAGTTTCAATATACTGAATAACTGCATGACGACGTGACAGATAGCGATCGGCAATAGGAATACCACAGCTTTGATCACGACCCATCAGCCAAGTTTGTTGCGGCTGTTGTAGCTTTTGTGTCTTATTTTCACACAAATTAGTCATGATATAAGCGCCATTCTCATCCACTATTCCTTGAACATAATTAGATTTCCATCTGATCAAGGCCACCTTATCTAAGTTCTCTAACTGTAAAATTTCATCCAGCAGACCGCTATGATGCTCATATAATTTCAGAAATACCTGATATAAATTTAATCTTCGCTTTAACTCTTGCTCTGCTACTTCAGCCATCATAGGAAAACCTTTTTATATCGACTCATGGAAATTACTTATTGCTGAGATGCATATTTTGTCTTGACATGCGATCGCTAATCTGGGTTTTATTGTCTATTTTGTATAACAAGAAAACAAATTAACTGGCATAATGTTAATCTTTGTTAGTTTCTCTCAAGTTTTCAATACGGCTACTAAGCTTTTGGATAAGGAAAATTTGCTGTCATAAAAGTATTGTATCGCTTTGTTTATTATTGTAAATTCTCTAGCTTCATTTGTAAAACTTGCCGTTGAGCAAAAATGGTTCAGCAATCAAAAAGGGATAATTTATGTTTAAGACTAAGTATAAATACACCATACTGATGAAAGTATGGTGCAGGGGAAAAATTTTTTTGAATCGAGAACCAAGTAAGCAGCTATAGAGAGTCAGGACAGAGTTGAGAATTTGTGGAGAATTTCAAGTTTACTTTGCTGCTACGATTTCAAATTCAAAAGTGGTGATGATACGACCATCAATATAGACTTGAATCTGATACTGTCCTGGGGGATCACCAGGTGCGATCGTCCAAAAATTCTCAATCACGCCATTAACAGACGTTTGTGTCCGCTCAGAAGTTGCAGTTGTTCCATCTGCTGAGATAGAAAAACCATCACTATTTTCTGTACCCCAAGTTTCCGGCGGTTTTGGCAACCGCAACACTTCGCGCCATTTTACTTTTCCCTGATAATTTTGTAACTTAATTCGCCAACCATAAGCCTCTCCTTCCTTCAAAGTAATTTTAGTTGTAGGCAAAAAAGAAACCTTACCCTGAGCATCAACTTTTTTTACCCCAAACTCAGATCGACTGACAGTAATCGGTTGAGGACGAATCGACCTGGAAGATGATGGTGTTTTTCCCGCTAAAACAGTACCAGCACTATTCAAACCTGCGACTGTAACTCCCAACACCAAACTCAAAGAAGCCAGCACCAATCTAGCAGCCCAAAATCTCATACGCATTATCTTCCTGTCCGATAGCAGTTTTTAATTCATTTAATTCTGTCTTGATCAGCTAAATTCCGGGTGGTGATGCCAAAATTCTCATTTGACGTTTAAGCTGATAAACAATAATGTTTATGTCATCTATCTAAAGTAAGACTTTTTAAGTTGTCATAAAAATTTTACAGCTAAAAAAATAACATATTTTTACATTTTCCTCCATCAATTTTAGATTTATGGTTCGTCTGCTCGGATAGAGTCTCGCTGTTTTTTTCTCTCACTAATCATAAAAATAGAAAGTAGGATACAAAATTTTTGCCTCCTACTTCCCTAGTTTGTGACTAAAAATCAAGCTTTTCAGTCTTCGTCAAGTGCAGGAAAAATTTCTTCAAATTGCCACAAACTATCTTTATTCGTAATGAACCAAATCCGAGTTTCTGGGGTTAAGCGACTCCAGATCACATCGAAGGGGACATGAGGAGATGCGTACTGAAATTCCTGACCTAGTGCTTTGAGATTATCTAGTACAGTGCGAGAAATTCCTAATTCTTTCCAATCAACATGGAGATTTCTACCAGTAACTCCGGCGGTTGGATCAAAAACTAGTTGTGCAGTTCTAATTAAATCGGCAAAATGTTGAGGTTTAAGTCCGATTATCTCCTGTATCTGGATTGATTTCTGAGGTTCTTGAGACATTGGTGCTGGAGTAATGAAGCTAGGTGTGTTGTGGAATTTACTGCCAGAGATTGTCCCAACTTCTTGAGTTTAGCGCAGAAAGTAAGTATTGAAGCACTTAACTCTTGGCTATTAGCTGTTAGCAATAAAGCTGCTCTGAGGGGCTTTCTTGCCGATCGCCCCTAAAGAATTGTAAAATAATTTGGCAATTATGGCACATCTATTAAAACTGTAACTGCTGCTACAGCAATTAGCATTTCATCATTTTTATCCTGCAAGGAGGGAATTGCTAACCCATCAACCACCATTCCCCCCGCTTCAACAGTGAGAGATTTTTGACCAAAGGGGAGAACTGCTAAGACTTCTGCTGCTTGTACTTGTTCTGGGTAAGGTACGGCCACCTTCACTTCCACAATCATTTGATTTGGGTCTTTTAACCCTGCTACTTCCATAATTCCCAACAGGGCATTGTGAGCGATCGCATTTCTCACTGCTCTGGCAGCTGCCACCGTTGGCTCTTGTCCATGTTGGTCTACACCCATGCCCATTTGAATAATAAAGCGTTTTAGTGCCATTGTTGTTAATTGATTGATGAATTGTTTAAGTTATTTGGTGCGGAGTGCGGAGTATTGGGAAAATTTTATTATTTTCTCCCCATCTCCCCATCTCCCCATCTCCCCATCTCC
>DATGXQ010000107.1:0-7128 GCA_035298905.1 Nostocaceae cyanobacterium
CATCAGTAAATGATACCATACTAGATACTTTGGGGACAATTCCTTTAGCTAAAGATGAAGAAAATTCAACAACTTCACCTGCTGGTGATTTAGTCATGAAATATTTACAAACTGTTTACAAAGATGTCAGCCAAAAGGCCATGTTAGCAGCTATGAATGTAGGTGGAAGTTGATTTACTTTTTAACCAGCTATCTGACGTATGTGATTCAGAAAAGTAATCGCTTCTTGGGGTACTGCTGTAAAGCGAATAATAAAATTATGGTCAGAATGGGGTGATTTTTTCACCACTTTGGCATAGATATCGGTTTCTGTGCTGGAAAATTCTGTAGTTCTTAATAACTTTAACTTGAGATTATTTAATATTTCTAAATCTTGATTAGTTTGCAGTTCAGCACCATTTTCTGAAAGTCCTACTAAGACTCCTGATAATATCATTCCATCGGCGTGCTTACCTTGCAAAACTACATATTCAATAGGTAATTCTTGATTAAGATTTACTATATTTTCTTTATCTTGTGGTAAAAATAAATTAAATTCTCCCCCAATTCCCCCTATTTCATATAAAGTAATTGGGTGTTTTATTCCTTTTGGTTCTACTTGTAATTTACCATCAATTCTTAATTCAATATCTGCATCTTGCCAAGTATATTCAGAAATTAAAATTTGTCCACCAACAGTATAAGATTCAACTCTGGCGGCTAAATTAACATGACTACCAATTACTGTATATTGAGCGCGTTTTTGAGAACCAATATTACCAGCTACCACTTCTCCTGTATTGATACCAATCCCCATTTCTAAAATTGGTAAATTCAATTGGCGATTTTTAGCGTTTACTTGTTCCATGGCTAATTGCATGGCTACAGCACAAGCTATCGCCCTTCTAGAATCATCTGGACGACTAATTGGCGCACCAAATAAGACAAATATCCCATCACCCATAAATTCATTAATTGTCCCTTTATACTGATTAATTACCTCTGTCATCACTCCCAAATACATATTCAGAATATTGACGACTTGTTCTGGTGGTAATTCTTCAGAAAGGGCAGAGAATCCCCGCACATCAGAAACTAAAACTGTAACTTTTCGGCGTTCTCCTCCTAACTTTAAACCAGTAGGAGTTTCAATTAAATTAGTAACTATTTCTTCTGTTAAATAACGCCCGAAAGTCTTTTGCATATTTGCTGCACTACGGGCTATATATTGATTAATAGCGATTGCTGATCCAGTTAATGCTAATAGTGGTGGTACTACAGGAATCCACCAACCAGCTAAAAAAGCTAAAAAGCCAATTCCCACTAAACTGCAACCCGCTACAAAAATCCCTGTTCCCGCAATTAAAAAATACTTGGGGCGATTATTATTATAGCGTTGCTGCCAATTTAAAGTTGCCCCAATAATCGACCAGAAAAAAATCCACAATCCTTCTAAATAATCGGGTAAAGTTTGAATTAAAGGACGATTATCTAAAGCTGCACTCAAAATTTGACTGATTAAATTAGCATGAATCACAACACCAGCCATTCGTTCTGGTGCTGCAAAAACTTTATTAGTATAAGGAGTATAAAAAAAGTCCTTTAAACCTTCAGATGTTGAGCCGATTAATACTATTTTATGCCGCATTACATCTTGAGGAACGCGGTTGTTTAAAACATCTGTTAAAGTTAATTTAGTAAATTTCTCTATTCCGCCTCGGTAGTTGAGTAAAACTTGGTAACTACCAGAATCTGCACGAACATAACCCCCATCATTAGCCTCGAAAATATTGAATACACCCTGTCCTAATTGTAGATAATTTGGGTTTTTAGCTGATGGTTTTGCAGTTATTTTTTCATCTTTTAAATATAGTAATGCCAGTTTTAAACCAAAACTTTCTATAACTTCATCTTCGTTATTTGGTAAGTTGACATACAATAAGCCCCGGCGAATTTTCCCATCTCCATCTACAGGAAGATTATTTGCACCTACTTGTTGACGTTGCTTAAGTAATGGGGGTGCATCCACTCCTGATTTATCGTCCTGATCAGCAAATTTCTGTACACCAACTAGGTTAGGAGTAGACTCAAATACTTTTAACAAATCATTAGTACCAGGATTGACTGGTAAATCTCGATAGATATCTAAACCAATCGCTCTTGGTTTTTGTTGTTTAATATTATTTAGTAACCTAGCCATTTCTGCATCTGACATTGGCCACTGTTTTTGTCTTCTCACATCCTCCTCGTTAATTTCTACAATCACAATACGGTTTTCAACCGATTCCTGTGGACGGAGAATGAAAAATTGATCTAGTGCGGTTAATTCCCAACGTTGCAACCAGCCAGAAAAGCGTAAACCAATTAATAAAAGTGTAACGTTAGGAACAGCAATTACTACCCCCCGCCAACGCCAAATTTGTTGTTTTAATTTTGCCCACATAGGCAGAAAGAAAATTCAAAATTCACAATTCAAAATTCACAATTCAAAATTCAAAATTAATTATTAGCGGTGCAGCACTTAACTAATGGTTCAGAAGCTAAATCTTGTAAACCTACAGATTTGAGAAATTGCCGCCAATTTATTTGATTTGTGAGATTATTGGGTTCAGTTAGACGTAATTCTACTAGACTAATTAAAGCTTCATGCCAGATTCCTGCTTCTGCATATATACCTGGAAATTTGCGAAAATCGGCCTTCTCTAAAGCTTGTGATAAGGGGGTATCTGGTTGAACTCGTTCTACCCAGCCATTTATCCGGGGGTTGTTACTGAAATCGTCTTCATCGCAAATTAGTATTAAATCCCAGCGATAGGTTTTATTTTCTTCTAAAGCAGGTTGATTGATAGGGAGTGTAAAGCCCATAATTCCCGATTGATTGGGTAATGATAGTGTAGTTTCATAAATTATTTTATTGTCCTGATTCTTGAGTACAAATTGGGCTGTTTTTGCTGGTGATTCTGGTGTATACCAAAAAAATGTAGGACGTTCAGAAATAGTCAATCCCAGCTTATTTTTAGGTATTAATGGTGTTAAGTTTTTATTACCTTGAACACAGGAATTACCTCTTGTGGCTGCACCGACAGATACAGGTGGACCTGGTCTTTTTGGTGGTTTAAATGTTTGGGCTTGTACTGGTAAGGAAATTGTAGACAGAGGTAAAGTAAATAGTAAGGACAAGATAGAAGATTTGAGCAATTTAGTTTTCATAACTTTAGATGTCTATTGAATGGGAAGTTTCAGCACTTTTAACTTTGTTAGTAGTTGCAATAATTAACAGTGGATTGACTGGGGAAATATGCACTTGATTGTCATAATTAGATTGATCACAATATTTTTAACTGTGTGCTAAAGATGTGTGACTAAAGTGAGATTATTAAATTAATACTGTTGTAATTTTGGAAAATTATTTGCTAGCAGTTTTGAGTTGAAGTTCCGTATTAATTCGGTTGTCAACTTTAGCATTCATATTACAACTACCTACCATATCTTTTCTGTAAACCAGATATGTGTCACCAGTAGACAGTTTCCCCTGTTGGTACAGTAGAGATACTGAGGATAGTGTTAGTGTTTAATAACTTCTTCAGTATATTCACAAGCTTAAATGGACATTTTGCATTTATCTGGAAAATTTATGTTTTTTAGGGCAATTACGGCATTTTGACCGCCAAAACCAAAACTAAAGCATAATGCTTGCTGTATTTCTTGGTGGCTGTTGGTGGTGACAAAGTTTAAATCAAATTCTGGTTGTGTTAATCCCACACAAGGGGGTAAAGTTTTTTGCTGTAGGGCGAGGAGTGAAAAAGCGACACCCAAGGCTGCTGATGCTCCTAGTGTATGACCTGTAGCACCTTTGGTAGAACTGATGGGAATATTAACAGGGAAAAGTTTTTGAATTAGGGTGCTTTCGATCCGGTCATTGAGTTGGGTAGCTGTACCATGTGTATGGATATAATCAATATTGGATGCTGTTAATTGACTGTGTTTGAGACATTGCTGAATCGCGGCGATCGCCCCTTGACCTTGAGGATCTGGTTGATTGGGATGATAAGCATCAGTGGTGAGTCCAAAACCGAGAATTTCTCCGTATATTTTCGCTTGACGTTGTTGGGCTAATTCTGCTGATTCTAGGACAAATATCGCTCCTCCTTCACCTAGTACCAAGCCTTCCCGGTGTAAATCAAAGGGATAAGCACCTGTGGTAGCTAAAGCGCCCATTTGCCGAAATCCGGCGATCGTTAAGGGAGTAATAGGTGCTTCTACTGCCCCAGCAATTACTCTTTGATACTGTCCAGTTTGAATTAAAATTACTGCTTGGGCGATCGCATGAGTACCTGTGGCACAAGCTGCCATTGGTGCTAAAACTGCTCCTGTAGCCCCAATTTGTCGTGCTGTAGCGATCGCACTGGTATGGGGTAAGGTATTTAACCAGTTTTCTAAATTTGCTGGGCGGTTATTTTGCCCATACATTTGTGTTGCTAGATTTTCCCAGGCTGCTTGCTGACTACGACTAGAACCAATTACCACTGCACAATCAACTAAAGGCGGGACTAATTCAGCATCTTTTAAAGCAGCAGTTACAGCCATCTGTGTAATCATGCTTAAATTAGCAGGTTTTTCACCAATTAAGCCTAAAGGAACTATTCCCAGTTCAGGAAATGGTTGATGTAATTTAATTCCTGTTTTACCTGCTAGTAAGTTTTGCCAGCTAACTTCTAAACTCTTCCCTAGAGCAGAGACTAGACCAATACCAGTAACAAAAACCTGAGTCAATTTGAGGATTTAATGAGCTATTGAATATCTGTATTTTTAGAGACGTTCTATAGAACGTCTCTACACAGTTCTTAGTTACTTTTTTACAACCAACTACTGATCAACTTTGAGGTTTTCTAAACCTTTAATCACTGTAGCTGACTCAATGCGATCGCCTTGTTGGATTTTGTTAACCACATCAAAGCCTTTGGTCACATAGCCAAATACAGCGTAGTTGCCATCTAGAAAGTCTAGTTCAGCTAAAGCAAAGTAAAACTGAGAAGAGGCGGAATCTGGGGCTTGGGATCTAGCCATAGCGATCGCCCCTTGTTTATGTTGTAATTCAGGTACTTGAGTTATCCGTGCTTGCTCAAAGGTTTTGCTGTAGATTGGTTCTGCTGCCCCTTTGGGTTTAATTTCTAAGGGTATATAACGAATTTTGCCTGTTTTGTCATCAACGTAACTACCTGTTCCCAGTCTACTTACTGGTACGTTAGGGTCTTTACTTTGGGGATCTCCACCTTGAGCAACAAACGGTTGGGGACTTTTGATGACGCGATGGAACATCAAGCCATTGTAAACACCTTTGTTGACTAGATCAACAAAGTTACCACCTGTAATTGGTGCATTTGTGCCGTCTACTTCAATTTCAATCTTGCCACCGTTAACCGTCATCTCTACAGTAGCTTTACCTGCGAGCTTTGGTAAATTACTCATTCCCGGAACACTCTCACTAGTAGTTGTTGGTTCAGATGTGGCTTGAGTAGTTTTACTACTAGCCTCAGTTGCTTTTGATTTGGCTATTGAAGTTTCTGATGTGCTAGAAGCAGCTGGAGGAGTTGAACATCCCCCGACTAGTAAAACACCGACCATCAATAAGGCCATGAAAAATCTTGAAAATCTTAACCGCATCACCAGTTATTGATTCAACCAAAGTATCTTATCGTTTCTTGCACTAAAAACAGGGGATGGGGTATGGGGAATGGGAGAATAAGTAAACTTTACTCTTTTCTCCCTTCTTTGCCTCAGAGTGTCTTTCCCCAATACCCAATCACCAATCCCCTAAAGTCCTTCTAGGGGAACTCCTAAAAATCTGGCTAATTCTGCCCCTTGAGTTTCTAATTCAGCTAAAGATAGGGGTTGACCAACCCGTGTGAGAGGTATGTCTCGCCGTCCTTTGACACGTAAATAGAGGGCGCGTTGGGGGTTTAAACCTTCTTTGAGGGCAATCCGTACAGATTGTATGTCTTGAATCCGGCTTTCTATTTCAATCTGGCGGTTTTTGCCTGGATAACCCCAGCGAAAGATTTTGAATTTACCAGTTTGCTGATTAAATTCGTTGTAGCCACCGCCTACGTCCCAGAGAATTACCAACCACAGGTATAAGGCTAATAATAGGCCCGCACCACCATATAAGCCCATTACCAAACCTTGTGGTACGAACACTAGTTGAGTGGGATCTGTGACTATGAGTAAGTTAACTTTCAGGTAGCTAGAGATACCAGCTAACAAAAAGCCTGTAGCTCCTAGAGTCACCACACTTGCCCACCAATAGTTACTCAATCGACGAGAACCGAGGACATTTTGATGCAGCAGGCTGGAAGCAGAGCGATCGCCGTTAGGCGAATCACCTTGATTAATCGTTGTTGATGCCGTCATGAAACTATTTTCGCCTGTGATTTATTCCCTTATAGCAGTCTGCCATTGGAGTAGGTGGTCTTGCAAGTGTAAGCTATCAGCTATCAGCTATCAGTTATGAGTGCTAACTGTTAACTGCTGACTATTAACCTGTAAGTTTTAAGATTTATGAGAAAACTTGTGTCAGATTGTAAAATTTCTGATATTCATAATATTTAACATCTTAAATACATGATTTACTTGCGTGTCTTCCGCCCAAATTTTGAGTAATATGATAAGTTAAGAATCATTAAGTTACCACAAGCTAGGTTACTGGTTGATGGTAGCTCTAATGGCATAATCCTGAGAAATAGCTGCTTGACAGAAGTAGACCATTCTCAGAATCTCAGATGCTAATTTAGCACCTGGAGTGTCAAAAAAAACGTTGAATTCCTCACGGCGATCGCTGTCAGTAGGGAAACCTAGTCGAAGCGTAGCCTTAAAAAACGTGGCAATTTTAGTAAAAATGAGGATTTTAGATAGATGACCATCGCAGTTGGACGCGCCCCTTCAAGAGGGTGGTTTGACGTACTAGACGACTGGTTGAAACGCGATCGCTTCGTCTTCGTAGGTTGGTCAGGGTTACTACTATTCCCCTGCGCTTACCTAGCATTAGGCGGCTGGTTGACCGGTACAACCTTCGTTACCTCCTGGTACACCCACGGTTTAGCCTCCTCCTACCTAGAAGGCTGCAACTTCTTGACAGTAGCAGTATCTACC
>DATGXQ010000108.1:0-8359 GCA_035298905.1 Nostocaceae cyanobacterium
AATTGCGGGGAGTGTCAGTCATTGGTGTGCGGCCTCCTGTATGTGTGGATGGGTAGTGATGTTCTAACGCCTACTTGGCTGGGGTTGTCAGAACGGGCTTAAGATTTCTGGCTTTGTAGAATGTTTCTAAGCTATTGCGATCGCCTACAAATCGCCAATGCCAAGGTTCATAACTGACACCTTGCGGGTTATCTTTAGGAAATGACAACTCAAAGCTAAACTTAGCGGCATTGGTTTGTAACCACTGATAAGCTTTGGTATTTTCAAAAGTCACTTGTAAATTAGTTGCTGGTGCTGACCCATCGCCAACATCCACAGCATAACCTGTGTGGTGTTCACTATGACCAGGAGGCGCACTTAAAGCCGCCCTCTCGGCTGGGGTTTGGTTACGTGCTGCACCGACAGCGAAAAATAATTGATTCTGTTCTTGCACCGATCGAAAAGCAGAAACCGGCACGATGATCACCCCCTCTCTTCTTGCTGCTTGGGTCATTTCCTTAAATTTTTCTGCTGCTACTTTCCGCATTCTCATTTTGCCATCAGCAGTAATTGGCGCTAACTCTGACTCTGGTGCTTCTGCATAAGCCAAATGTCCTAAGACAGTATCATTATTATTGGCAGTATTGACAGAATTACTATTTAATGCGTTATCCTGTGGAGATGTAGAACTAGCTGGCGTAGGTTGAGAATTGGTATTGTTTTTTGGTGCGATCACAAACAGCCACACCACACCAACAGCAAGCAAGAAAAATGCTGCTAATCCGCCCATCAACAATACTCTAGGCGACCAGCGCATCTGCTTTCCAGTATCAGGAGTATCGCGTAAAGCTGCTGGAATATCATCAATAGAGTCAGATGATGAGTTTTGCGGGTTTCCAGAAAACTCAGACTTACTCAAGTCCCTACTCCTGCTTGTCTTGAATCGTTACTAAAAATTTTAGACTGGAACCAAATAAAGACCATAGGTATCATTTTACTTTTCTAATTTTTAGGTATAAGCTTGATCAATCTTTTATTGCTATATGGCAAACTGGGAGGATTAGTCCTAGTAGGAATGATTTTAGGACGTAAGCTACCCATTACAGCACCCACTCGTTTAGGTCAGTTTCTATTTTGGGTAGGGGGGCCAATCAGCATAGTATCTTTTTTACGACAAACAGACCTATCAGAACAGATTTGGATTGCACCTGCGATCGCTCACCTAGCCATTTTCTTAGGGGCATTTTTAGCTTGGTTAGGGATCAAAGGTCAAGCCTATTTCCAAAAATCATTACCCCAAAAATCAACTCAAGGCAGTCTGATTTTAGCAGCAATGGTCGGTAACACAGGCTATTTGGGCTTTCCCATCACCTTGGCTATAGTAGGTAAAGAATACTTTGCCTGGGCGCTATTCTACGATTTACTGGGTTCGCTAATTGGATCTTATGGCTTGGGAATAATTCTGGCTACCTACTTTGGCAACACTGCTCAAAATTTAGGACAAATGACCAAAGCTATTTTAATTAATCCTGCCCTGTGGAGTTTTGGTTTTGGCTTACTATTTCGACAAGTTGCCATTCCCGCAGTTTGGGAATTTGGCCTAGAGATTTTAGCTTGGATTGCGGTGAGTTTATCCCTAATTTTAATTGGTATGAGACTTTCACGCCTTAATTCTGGGCAGAGGATACCACAAGCGGGCATTAGCCTAGTTATCAAAATGCTGCTAGTTCCCCTCATCTTAGGCAGCACTCTACCACTGTTTGGTGTTACTGGTGTTGCTGCCAGAGTTATTGTTTTACAAATGGCTATGCCCCCAGCCTTTGCCACCCTAGTTATAGCCGAAACCTTTAATTTAGATCGTGATTTGGCTGTCACCGCTTTAGCCTTGGGTGCAATTATCTTACTATTTACCCTACCGCTATGGTTATGGTTGTTTTAGTTGCCGCATGGGTGTAGGAAAAAACATCAATTTATGGAGAGAATCCCCAAAAAATAAGCAGTAATTAATGAATTACCGCTACTTCAGTAGGACTGCTATCTTATCCCAAAGTCAACACACCAGACGACATATCCACTACCAACCGTCTGTTTTTTAACCACTGACGACCAAGTAAAACTTCAGACACTCCTTGCCCTGCATGAACAGGAATATCAAAAAACATTTCCGGTAATGAATGTAGAGACGTTCCATGGAACGTCTCTACAAGGGTCTCAAGTTATTGACGTTGATGTGTAAATAATTTTGCATCAAAACTTATTAAATATATCTCAAAAAATAGTTCATCCTCATCACCAAATTTGCCAGAAATCATATCCTGCCACACATCCCAGTTTCATTGATGCGGAAAACATGCAGCCTGACATTTGGGTATTTTTCATGTGCCTTCTGTGCAGCTACTAACGCATCTTCATGAAGAAAATATTCTCCACTGTCAGGTTCAACTGCCATAAACCAGTTGTAATGAGCTTTAATTAATTCTGGTTGTACCTGCTCAAAAATTAGTTTGCAGCGTTGATACAATGTTTCGCGTTCAGTCTGCCATTGGGCTTTCTGTTCTTCAGTCCACTGAATCTCTGGGAATATTCTCCCCCGACGTACTGGACGATTAGACTTTACTTCAGTCATGGTTGGTAGTGACTTACCGCAATATCTATATTTTCTAGCATAGATGCTGCTCCATTCCCGAAATATCAACACAAAACCTTCTCCACTAAATCAACTGGGTTCATTTGTTCGTAGTGTTCAAAGGGTTGATGAATCCAAGGATTGTCCGGCAGGTAATCAACATAGTAATCAGGGGCAATAACTGAACAGGCTTTATACCAAATTACCGCAGTACGAATTTCTTCTATTTGGGAATTGCTGTATTCTTTTAGCCAAGGGATTGTTTGTTCAAGAGTGACCCCAGAGTCTACCAAGTCATCAACTAGCAAAATCCGCGACCCTAAACTGTTAGTAGTCATGGTCAAATGCTGGGAAACAATTAAATTACCTCTTTCTTGCTTGCCAGCACCGCTATAGGATGAGGTTGCTAAAATTGCCAAAGGTTGGTTGTAGATGCGGGAGAGAATATCTCCTACTCTTAGTCCTCCCCTAGCAAGACAAATAATCTGGTTAAATTGCCACCCCGACTGATATATCTTGGCAGCCAATTGCTCAATTTTCTGGTGATAATCTGCCCAAGAAATGTAAAGGTCTGACATAAGTTTAATTTAAGTAATTGGTAGACACTAGTAAAAGTAAACGAAAGTTGTTAATTGATTGTCAATTTTAGTATTAATGTGAATCATTATGACAGATTTACCAACAAATTCCATAAGTGAAAAATTAGATTTTAAAACTAAATTAGCTTATGGGGCTGGCGATTTAGGCCCGGCGATTACTGCCAATATTGCTATATTTTATTTGCTGGTTTTTTTCACTAATGTGGCTGGTATTCCCGCAGGTTTAGCAGGCAGCATTTTATTGGTGGGCAAAATTTGGGACGGGGTGAATGATCCTATTGTTGGTGTTCTAACTGACAAAACAAAATCTCGGCGTTGGGGTCGTCGTTTACCTTGGTTACTTTACGGGGCAGTACCTTTTGGTTTGTTCTTTTTCTTACAGTGGATTGTACCTCAATTTAGTAGCGATCGCACCACTAATATTTGGAGTCTATTCTGGTATTATGTTGTCATTGGATTAATTTCTCAGGTGTTTTACACGGTTGTAAACTTACCTTATACAGCCATGACACCGGAATTAACTCAAGATTATGATGAACGCACGAGTCTCAATAGCTTTCGCTTCACCTTTTCCATTGGTGGGAGTATTGTATCACTGCTATTATCGCAAGTGGTGTTTAGTCTGATTAGCGATCGCCAGCAGCAGTATCTAGTTTTAGCCGCTATATGTACAGTAATTTCCGTTGCGTCCTTGTATTGGTGTGTGTTTGGGGTACGCGATCGCGCCTTGGCTTGTGAAGCTAAACTGGTTAAACAGGAAGAACAAGAGGAAATTCCTTTTTTAGAACAGCTAAAAATTGCTTTTAGTAATCAACCATTCTTATATGTAATTGCGATTTATTTATTTTCTTGGTTAGCCTTACAAATCACAGCCAGCGTCATTCCTTATGTGACTGTCAACATTATGGGACTACAAGATAAAGATATCCCCACAACAATGATCGCAGTCCAAGGAACAGCTTTATTAATGTTATCTTTTTGGAGTAGAGTTAGTCAAAGAATTGGTAAAAAGCCAGTTTATTTTCTAGGCATGACATCTTGGATTATCGCAGCATTGGGATTATTTTTCTTACAAAAAGGTCAAATATTCTTAATGTATATACTGGCTGTAATGGCTGGTGTTGGCGTTTCCACAGCTTATTTAATTCCTTGGTCAATGATTCCCGATGTCATCGAATTAGATGAACTAGAAACTGGACAAAGACGCGAAGGAGTTTTTTATGGCTTTATGGTGTTATTACAAAAATTTGGTTTAGCTTTGGGTTTATTTATTGTTGGTAACGTCTTAGAAAAATATGGCTTTAAAGAATCTGTAGCCGGACAACCAATCCCTGTACAACCAGAATCAGCATTATTAGCTATTCGTTATACTGTAGGCATCATCCCAGCAATTTGTCTAATTTTGGGCATAGTTTTAACTTATTTCTATCCTATTACCCGCGAGAAACACGCCGAAATTATGTTGAAACTGAAAGAAAAACGGGAAAGTGTAGAGTAAATAGTTTTCTTCTTGTTGAGTAGCTAACGGAGACAAAATAATGACGGTAAGTATACCTATCCAAGCCATAAAACTCTCTCCCGGTAGCCAAATTACTATTCATGATTTATCTTGGCAAGACTTTGAAAAACTGCTTTTAGACTTAGGAGAAAAACGCAAAACCCGCATTGCTTACTATCGAGGAACTTTAGAAATAATGTCTCCATTAGCAATACATGAAAGACCTCATCGGATTATTGCTTACATCATCATAACAATATTGGAAGCGCAAGGACGTAACTGGGAGGACTTTGGTTCAACTACTTTTAAACGTCCAGATATTGCAGGAGTTGAACCAGATACCTGCTTTTATATCCAAAATGCCAATCAGGTAAAAGGATGTACTCAAATGGACTTAAATATTTATCCTCCTCCAGACTTGGCTATTGAATCTGATGTTACTTCCAAAACTACTCTTGATGCTTACATAGCTTTGGGTGTTCCTGAAGTCTGGATTTATAGTAATAATCAGTTAAACATTTATATTCTCCAAACCAGTAGCTACATAGAATCTGCTTTTAGTCCCACTTTTCCCAATTTACCTATTAGGGAACTCATTCCCCGAATGGTGCAAAAAGCCATTGAAGATGGAACAAGTCAAATGCTAAGAGAACTCAGAACTTTATTGCACCAGTTATCATAATAAGTGCTGAAGAAAAATCATCTACATATCAAAGTAAATGATTTAAAAGTATATTTACTACTCATCAGCGTCCGTCTGCGTTTATCTGCGTCCATCCGCGTTAAATATTCCTGTCCCTATTTATCTAACATAACCGAAAAATACCGCCATCCAACCAACTACAGCACCTCCTAAAACTAACCAAGCTGCATTGATGCGATAGCGGATAATTAAAATAGCCGAAGTTATGGTAATTGCTAAACCTAAAAAATCAACTTTTGGTAAATTTAAAGTAGCAATTCCTAGTTGAATAGTTGTCACCACCATTAAGGCTACAGCACTCACATTTACCGCATCCAAAAATTGTTTTGTCCAACTGGAAGCACGCAACCGGGGAATAATGGGATTTAGGGCTGCTACAAATAAAAATGAAGGTAGAAAAATGCCTACTGTTGCTACAATTGCCCCAGGTACACCCGCAAGAATATAACCGATAAAGGTAGCAGTAGATAACACCGGGCCGGGAGTAAATTGACCAATAGCGATCGCATCTAGTAATTGTTGTTGAGTTAACCAGCCATATTCCTCAACTAAACCCCCTTGTAAAAAAGCCACCAGTAAATAGCCACCACCAAATAATACACTCCCTACTTTCAGGAAAAACCAGCCTAATTTCCACAAAGGTACAGTCCCAGCACTGACAGATGTATTAGCTGCTACTGCTTGCCAAGTCGCACCTGTACTTAAAGTAGCTATTAACAAATTTGTCTGATTTCCCTGTTTCTGATTTGGGTTCTGATTTTGGTTCTGATTTTGGCTAAAGCGTAACCACAACATTCCCAAAAATCCACCAAGTAATAAAACAATTACTTCATTTACTTTCCAAATATAAGTAACTAATCCCACAATTAAAGCAATTATTAGTAATTGCTTGGTTTTTACTGCTTTCTTACTCAAACCCCAAAGGGCATTAATAATTATTGCTAAAACCGCAGGTTTAATACCATACAGTAAAGGTGCAATTTGGGGCAAAGTTCCATAATTAACATATATCCAAGCAAACGTACCTGTAATCAAAACCGCAGGGAGAATAAAACACACTCCAGCTATTATTAATCCTAGCCATCCTCCATAAATGTATCCTACATGAATTGCCATTTCTGTAGAATTTGGGCCGGGAATTAAATTAGTAGCACCTAGTAAATCTAAAAAATGCTCTCGTGTCAACCATTCACGGCGCTTTACTACCTCATCTTCAATCATTGCAATATGGGCAACTGGGCCACCAAAACCAATCACACCCAATTTCAAAAAAAGTTGGGCAATTTCAACATAACGATTAGATAGATTATTCATCTGTCTGGGGACATATTATTTAACTAAAAATAGGCTCTTTTTCTAGACTACTGCTGCAATTTGCCAGATGGCTTTTTTTGCAGAAAGATTTAAGTAAACTAAATCTCTAAAACTATATAGCAATCCGATCTGAGTTGTGAACTGACTTGTGAAGAGAAGGGAACAGGGAACAGGTAACAGGGAACAGTTAGAGTTCATAAATGATTTAGGATTGCTATATATACTATAGTATACATCTATTTAAAAATAGAGACATTCCGACGGAACGCCTCTACTATTGCAGTAATAGGAAATTTACCCACTCATGCAAATCAGCTAAAATGCTTATGGTGACTCATGTTCTGAGTCTTGAATTTTGAATTTTGAATTTTGAATTTTGAATTGCTTAGGGTGCAGGATTGGGGAAACGAGTATGTACAGCGTCTATTTCTGCTAAAATTTCCTGATTCAGAACTACATTTACACTTTCCAAGTTCTCTTTTAGTTGTTCTATAGTTGTAGCACCGATAATTGTACTAGCTACAAACCACCGACTTCTCACAAAAGCTAATGCTAATTGTGCAGGACTAATTTGATAGCGGTTAGCAATTTCTACATAAGCCTTTATTGCTTCTGTGACGTTTGGTTTAAAGTAACGTTGACCAAAATTCGCAAATAAACTAACTCTGGATTTCTCAACTTTACCGTTTAGGTGTTTACCAGTTAAAAACCCAAATCCCAAAGGACTATAAGCCAGTAAACCAATGTTTGTATAATAAACCGCTTCTGCTAACGCTGAATCAAATACCCGATTGAGTAAATTGTAAGCGTTTTGAATGGAAACAACTTTAGGTAAACCTAATTGTTTGGCAATACGGCTAAATTCTGCTACTCCCCAAGGTGTTTCATTACTTAAACCTAAATAGCGAATTTTCCCGGCTTTAATTACATCAGCAAATACTGATAATTGTTCTTCAATGGGAACTGTGTCTACTACTTGAGAAACATCAAAAACTGTTTGCCCAAATCGGGGGACATAGCGGTCAGGCCAATGAATTTGATATAGGTCGATATAATCTGTCTGTAGTCTTTTTAAACTATCGTCTACAGCTTGTTTGATGTTATCACGATCAACTGCGTTTGTTCCGTTTCGCAACCATTTAAAACCTCGACCAGCACCAACAATTTTAGTGGCAACAATTACTTTATCCCGTTGTTGGTTTTTCAACCATTCACCAATATAAGTCTCTGTAATTCCATAGGTTTTTTCTTGGGGTGGAACTGGGTACATTTCCGCAGCATCAATAAAATTAACCCCTTGGTCAATGGCATAATCTAATTGTTCATGGGCTTCTGTAATTGTGTTTTGTTGTCCATAGGTCATTGTCCCAAGACAAATCTCAGAAACCTTCAGGTCACTTTCTCCCAGTTGGTTATATTTCATAGGTCTACTTTTTGTAAAATCACAAGCATTAATCTTACTCAAAATCTGGGTTCTACCGCTCCCCTTATGGTAAACAATATTAATTGAATTTTTGTAGGTTCGGTTGAGGAACAAAACCCAACATTTTCGGGCATTTGTTGGGTTTCACTTCCCTGCGGGACGCTACGCGAACGTTTAACCCAACCTACTACTAAATGCCGTTTTGCATAAAATGAAC
>DATGXQ010000109.1:0-8327 GCA_035298905.1 Nostocaceae cyanobacterium
CAATAAACTGACGACCGCATTTTGCACAGATGTAGTTTTGTTTACCTGATTTCTTTCCATTTCTGCGAACGTGACTTGATGCACACCTTGGACACTCCATTGCTCTTACCCAAATTCATACTTCAATTATGCAACGCCAAATTTAAACGCAGATAAACGCAGATAAACGCAGATAAAAACAATTATGGCTTACGCAAGATAAATTTATTTTCGTCATTGTGACCAGAAGGAAGCAATATCTTCATACCAAATCCTGTTTTCTTACCCCCCTTATAAATTAGTCCGCGTAGGTGGACTTAGCGGAAAGTGCCGCGACTTCTAGTCGTTAGGGCAAAAGACGGGTTTGAAATGAGGATTTAGTATAAGTTCTGATACCATTTATTGATGAAGATGCAATTAATTAGCCTGCGTAGGCAGGCTTTGTTCTGGTAGCCCCAGGCTTCTAGCCTGTGGGGCAATAAAGCACAACTTCATCAAGAATTGGTATGACAATATAATGTCTCCTATTCATATCTCGTTTATCTTGCATTTTTTCAGAGGCTATTTCTCTACTATCACTCCATCAAAATCATTTTGAATTTTGAATTATGAATTATCCCCTCCCTACCATCACTCCATCAAAATCATTTTGAATTTTGAATTTTGAATTTTGAATTTTTAATCATCCCCTCCATTCCTTAGCCTGTTTCTGAATAGTTCCTAACTCAGCAGCAGACATTTTATCTAAATTTTTTAAAATAAAACTCATCCTACCTTGAGTTTGCAACTTTTCCCGATGTTGAGCTAAAAAATCCCAGTAAAAGAAATTAAACGGACAAGCATTCTCACCTATACGCTCTTTATGATTATACACACAACTCTTACAATAATCACTCATCTTATTAATATAATTAGCCGATGCAGCATAAGGTTTAGAAGCTAAACCCCCCCCATCAGCAAACAAACCCATACCCAAAACATTAGTTTGCATTACCCAGTCATACGCATCAATAAATATTGCATGAAACCAACTTTCTACTTCTTGCGGTGAAAGTCCAGCAATTAAAGCGAAATTACTTAACACCATTAATCTTTGAATATGATGTGCATAACCTGTATTTTTGATTTGGGTAATAATTTGATTTAAACAATTCATTTTCGTTTCACCAGTCCAGAAAAATTCTGGTAAAGGTCGATAATGATTAAACCAATTTAAGTTAAAATAATTATCATCTACATAGTGATAAACACCATACATATACTCTCGCCATCCCAACACCTGACGAATAAAACCCTCTACACTATTTAAAGGTAAATTTTGTTCATAAAAAGCAGTTTCCACCGCTTTAATTACTTCTAAAGGTTGCAGTAAACCAATATTCAAATAAGGAGAGATTAAAGAATGCCACATAGTATTTTCTCCTGTCACCATCGCATCTTGATAAGTACCAAAATCCTTTAATCTGATTCTCACAAACCAGTCTAAAACTTGCAATGCTTGGTTACGAGTCACACCCCAATTAAAAGGTTTTAATTCTCCAAAAGTAGCAAAGGGTAAACTTTCAACTTTAGCAATTACATCAAGAGTAATTTGATCAGGTATAAACAATTGATAAGCTGGTGTTTTTAATTTTCCCTTTGGTGGTTGACGATTTTCTTTATCAAAATTCCATTGTCCCCCAACCGGTTTATCTTCTGACATCAAAACCTGAAAACGCTTTCTCCCTTCCCGATAAAAATCTTCTAATAATAAACGCTTGCGCTTTTTAGCCCAGTTATTAAATTCTTCCCTACTCCATAAAAAATGATTATTGGGAACAACAACAATTTTACAAGGTAAATCTAAACTTTGAATCACCTGCTGAAATGGTCTATCATTAGGTGACATCACCCTTAATTCAGTAATTTGGTTTTTTTCTACCCAACTTTTTAAAGGTGTGATAAAATCTTCAGCACATTCATAAGTTACCTGATATTTACCTTTTGATAATTCCTCTGCAAAATGCCGCATAGCCGACCATACTAAAACCAGCTTTTGTTTATGATATGGTCTAGCCTTAACATGATTTAGAGACTCAATTAAAATTACAGGTATATTTTCTAAATCAACACAACTTTGTAAAGCCGCTTGTTGTTCCCACAGTTGATCACCTAATACCCAAACACCAATTTTCATTATTATCACCTCAATATTAAGAACCAGATCCCCGACTTCTTTAATAAATCGGGGATCTAAAGCCAATTCTCATCATAACTGAAAATCAAAATCAGAATTAAACTGAGACAGAAAATTACTCGTTAACTCTTCAACAACATTTCGACTACAACCATCAGGAAGATTTAAACCCAAAATCACCCGTAAAGAATGATTATTTTTTTCAATTCCTGGCTGTGGTCTGACAAAGATATCTAATTGTTCAAGCTGAATAATTAAGCCAATAGTATAACCTTCTAAAATCCCAGCATATTTTTGTAGTTGATTTTCATCATCACTATTAGCAGAGATAATTAGAAAAATATCTGACTCTTGATGTAAATCAACTGGCTTAAATAAGTCTGCCCAACTTTCACCTAATTTTGCACCTCTTGCAAATTCCCTCTTGAATATTTCTAATGTAGAACGGGTGACATTCCGGGCAGTATTTTGACAGGGTTCAATAGATGTAATAATTGGTAGCCAGTCACGAGGTAATTGTATTTGATATTCTCCCCCTGCATTTGTTAAAGCTATTGGTTTCTTCCAGTCGTATTGGTTGAGAAGTCGGAAAAAATTAATTAATAAATCATCTGGTCTTGTGTTATAATCTTCGTTAAAAGTACAACTCCAAGCCGCTAATAAAGCCCAAGAAAAACCACCAATAAAACCCCAAGCATTACCATAAATTCGGCGTTGTTTAGCCCAAGCACGAACAGCACGTAAAAGCCAGCGATAGGCATCTAAAGATACATATTTCTGCACAGTCTCGATAATTAAATCAGCTTCCCAACAGCCGATAATTGCTTTTAAACTGTTAGGTTCAAAATTGGCAGGAATTTGTAAATCTAACTCTGGATTTTCACACTGTGCATATAATAAATCTAGAGAAATTCCTTCAATTTGCAGACGCAAAGCAGGAACACGGGCATCTAATACTAATTGTGCGCTATTACATAATCCCTGTAACTTACCCCGCACATTTTGTAAAAATACTTCACCATCCACATACATTGGAATTAAACACACTGCGTCTAAATCACTTTGTGAACTTTGCACCCCCAAACGCACCGAACCCAGTAAATGTAATAATGGTGTAAAACCTAAACATTCTGCACAAGCTTGTTTGACAATTTCTAAAACCGTTTCTTGTTGAATTTTTTGTGCTGGTGTCAGTTCAGGTTCTAAATCATTAATAATTTGCATCAACTCAGAAGCAGGAATAGACTTTATTTCCTCTCTATTCTCTTTCCCTAAATACACAATCTGTTTTACTTCAAAAGGTTGATCACCTTTACGACTAATTAAAGCAACAGAATCAACTGTAAAACTGACAGGATGCCATTCTGGTAATTCAGAAAAAGCAATTGCTGGACTAGGAAATTGTCCTACACTTAAATGAGGTGTAAAACCATTTGCAGATTTTTGACTTTGTTCGTTACATTGAGGAAAGAGATTTTGTAAAACCGCTTGTAATTCATGTAATGCTGTTTCTGGTTCAGCTACAGGACGCAACCAAGCAGTAGAATTTTTACGATGAGTAAATGTGCCAAATTCTGCCAGAGTAATTTGAAAAGGTTGTAGTTTTGCTAATGCTGGTTTAATGATTTCTACCGCTTCAGCAAAATAAGATTCTGGTAAAAAGCCATAGATTAAATTAATATGTGGCATCCAGCGATGAAACCGCGCATCATAAAGTTTTCTAATGGCTTGAATAGGGGGTAAAATTTCCTCTGAAGGAATTACCACAATTGCACTTTGATAAACTGGTTTTACTGTTACTAATTTAGAACTAGGAGAGATGTTTACAAATGCCAAAACTGCACAAATGCCAAAATGATCAGAAGGATAAATTTGTCCTTCTGTCCCCTCCACAGGTTCACTAGCAAAGATATTTATTGATTTTTCTATCCAATCATGATTTTGATTATTTAACACAATTCTGTCAAATCTAGCAGGTTCTTTTTGGGGACTCATTAATGCTGCTAAAGGGTTTTGTTGAGGGTTAAACGTATAACCTAATGACTCAGGATGTAACTTTTCCCAAATGTCAATAAAATTATTAGATGCTAATATTTCTGCTTGTTCATCTCCCCTAGTATTAAAATCACCAACAATTAAACTTGTACCTGGTTGCTGTTGTAAATAGTTGATAATTTTAGTTAACTGTTTACGACGCACGACAACAGGATTTTGAGCATAATCACTAGGTAAATGAACAACTGCTAAATTTAGCCATTGGTTGTTAATTTGCCATTGTCCCACTAACACCCGTTTGTGTGCTGAAAACTGATGTTCAACTAATGTAAATGGTAAACGTGAAAGTAGTAAATTTCCGTAAGGTTGAACATTTTTACCTGCGGGAGATTCAGAAATATAATATTGATGTACCCAAGTTTGAGAGAGAATAAACTCTATAAATCTCGGTGTAGCTTCTTGAATAGCTATAATATCAGCGTCACATTGTTGCAAATGTTGAGAAATTGCAGGTAAACGCTTTGCAGTTTGAATCTTTTCTGCTTCATAGAAATCAAATAGCACGTTAAAACTAGCAATTGTTAAAGTATCTAGTTTTAAATCTGTGGTTGAATCTTGATTGATTTCCCAACTTCCCTGCGAATATTTGTAAACAGGTCTTGGTTTAAACTCCGTTATGTTATTTGGTAATGTATTGATAATATTTTCTCCTGTTTCTTCTGTATTATTATTTTGCCATGCAGCCGCAGGTAATTTTCCTGGAGAAATCAAATCTAAATGCTTTTCTCTATCCCAAACTATTATATCTCCACAACGGATATAACGTACACGATGCCAAGGAATATCACTATCTGTCACCCATTCGGTTAGGGGTTTTTCTCTCACTCCAGAAGTAGAAATGCGGTCTTGAAAACCGACTGTAAAAGCATGACGATTTAAGCGGGAATCCCATATAATATGGTTGCACACTTCCCTACTTGTAGCCATTTTTCTCTTTTCATCTCTTGACATAATTTACCTCCTATGCTAAAGTTAGATACTATTTTTTTAATTTTTAATTTTTAATTAACTCTACTTCCTGCGCTTCGGTAATATTTGGCACTTCCAAGTGATTTCGCATTTTGTAAAGCACCTTTTCGGGAACTTTAGCAACACGGTTGCGGTTTCTATGTAATAATTCTTGCCATTCTGTCTCTAAATAAACAATGCGAATGCTGGCTTGATAACTAGAAAATAAGCGAATCAAACCCTCTCGTAACTGACGACTTAAATTAGTAGCATTCCAGATAAAATTCTGTTTTTTTCGCATATATTCTTTAGCCATTGCTTTAGCCTCATTCACCACTACACCCTGATCATCTTCAGGATCGATATTCCTCATTTTTCTGATTTCATCTAAAGAAATTACTTCCCAATCAGGTAAATTTTTACTAATCCAAGTGTCTTTCCCTACACCTGGTAAACCAGACATCATCACCACTTGAAACTGGGTATCATCATAAGCATGATAATCTGGATTTTCATCTTGTTTTTGAAAATAAATAAACCGACTGTGGGCAGATGAAAACATTCTTGGTTGAGTAAAACATTGATTTTCTTGACAAAATTCTCTAAAAAATTCTATCCTTTCTAATAATTGTGCTTGGTCATTACAGTATCTTCCCCTCACATCCGCTTCAGCTAATAAACTTAATAAATCACAGCAAATAATTTGACTAGCTTTAATTACTGCTTTTTCTGGGTTGCTTTTATCCCAAAACCACAGAGGTAAACTACCATATTTAACTAAAGCCACAATCATTTCTCTTTCTACAAATGGTGTGTTTAAATCCCAAAGAATTTGCTGTGCCATTTTTGCCCCCTGCAACACATGACCTTGAGAAGAAATAGCCCCATCATCAGCAATTTCTGTTAAAACAGGTTTAGCCACATCATGTAATAAAGCAGCAGCAAATAATAGAGATTGTTCTCTAGCTAGTAATGCTTGCCATTGGGATAAATTCACCAAAGCCTCACATACCATTTTAGTATGAATCAGTACGTTTCCCTCAGCATGATAACGCGGGTCTTGAGGACAGTCAGCCAGAGATTTTAACCAATCAAATTCTGCTTCTAAACTATTCCAATCTATAGATAAATTCGATGTGTTCGGACAATAAGGAAAAGACCAAGATTCAGATTTTGTCGATGTATTCATTTTCTTAATTCTCCTTAATTATCTAAATTTAAACCTCTCTCCAAACCTCTCTCCTACAAGGAGAGAGGCTTTGATTTTAAATCTTTATTTTGATGGATAAGAGGTGAATTATTTTAATTGTAATTAACCAAATAAATTAACATCAGGACGTAATTGATTAGGAATAATTGGACGGTTTAACCAATGTCCATCTGATTGTTGAATTGTGGTTAAGAAACTAGAACGTACATATTTATAACGAGCAGTTACAGTATTTTCTGTTTCTACTTTGATGTATAAACCTTCCATTAAACCACTTTGATCAGTTTGCTTTAATGAACGTTCTACATCTAAACTTTGTGCCTGACAGAGTTGCTGGAATTTATATAAATGTGCAGGTGTTTGATAGTATGACTCACCCAATAAACCCATCAATTGTTTATGAGATTGGAGTTTGCCAGTAAATAAAACAGGTACAGAGACTAAAGGCAAATTAGCTAATAAATTTTGGCGGCTATTTGTACTCAAAAATTCCTGTTTTTCTAAATCCAAAACGTCATATTCTAAAAAGTAATGGGGCAAAGCATCATAAAAAACTGTATGCTTTGCATACAACCATTCACCAAATAGAATATAGCGACTTCCTAACACCTGCCAAAATGCAGCAGCGTGAGTATTTGCCCATTGTTTAAACAAGTTAAAATGCTTCTCTCTTGCACCACCTGTTAAATAATGTCCTCGACTTTGTAGTCGCAGTTGTCCATTATTATCAAAGCTAATAGCAGCATTCGCACCATCAACCTTTTCTTCAACTACGACATATTTATCTTTGATATTTGCAAAGGGAATACTATCTAAATCTTCATCCCCAGGTTGCAACCGCGAACCTTCAATGTGATGGGTACGCGGATATTTATAAATTTGTGACATGATTTTTACCTCAGCAACATACTCAAACAATTTCGCAGCGAATTTTCACGAACAAGCAATGTAAAAACTGCCAAAACTCGCTAAAAAATGAAACTTGGTTGAGATGTGAGGACTACATAAGCCGTTACCGTAAGTATGCAAATGAATTATATCTAATATTTCAGCAGCTTGGCTAGTTTTTCCTTAAATTGACCCCTCTCCAAACCTCTCCCCGTAACGGAGAGAGGCTTAAAAAACTCAGTGGAATTGTTTTAAAGTTTGTGTTGAAGTTTACGTCGATAACCCCAACCTAGCAAACTTGTGATGAAGATTGCACCTAACACGCTAGGTTCAGGTGTTTTGACAGCTTCGTCATCAACATAGACGGTATACACAGAAAATAAGGGTTCAGGGTTGGGAACTAAAGAAGCATGATTTGTCACTAGGAGCGATCGCGTTTTATCATTAAAAGCAATGTTAGCTGGATTTGTCCAAGGTATGGACTGGTTAGGGTTATTGGGGTCGATAGCTGGGCCGGAGTAACGAGTGCTTTCTGTACCATCTGGGTTTAACACAGAAATTTGATTAGCACCCGCTAATGCTACATACAAATTACCAGATTCACCAAAAGCAATTCCGTCCGGGCCATCACCAGGATTATATTGATAGAAGAGTTTTAAATCATTCGTTGTTGGTTTATCTACCAATGGTAATTTATAGATAAATCCTTGACCAAATGCCCCAAAAGTTGAAGCAAAATACAGTTCGTTAGTATCATCTTTAATGCCGATACCATTAGGCCCAAAATCAGCATCTAACTGGGGGTCTTGATACCAAATTTCTGGTTGACCACCACCGGGAGGAATACGCCAAATTGTAGCTTGAAATGAATCAGAAAGGTAAGCGTAACCTTTTTTATCAAAGCGGATATCATTAGGTAATGGAGGACGGTCAATAGCTGTCGGTGAACAAGCTGTACCCGCAGGAACTACGGAACAAGTTGGTAAATCAGGTAATGCAGAAGCATAAACTTGTTCTGCGGCTTGCGGTAAGTCTACATCATAACGGATAACGCCTTGCTGTGTATCTACG
>DATGXQ010000110.1:0-11053 GCA_035298905.1 Nostocaceae cyanobacterium
GCCCCCCGCGCAGCGTCAGCGTTAGGATTTCTGCCAGTAGACCTCTGCTCCTCTGCCTTTACCTCTGGTACTAACTCAGTCGCGGACGCTGGGGACGACAAGGATTTCCCCAACAAACTTGCCCGGATGGCATACTACTAAAAACATTGCTCCGCGCTCCAATCACTGCATTTGCGCCAATTTCTACTCCTGGCCCAACAAAACAATCAGTTGCTACCCATGCACCATTACCAATGGCAATACCGGCAGTTTTTAACCCAAAGGCTGGATCTTGGATGTCATGACTACCTGTACATAAATAACTTTTTTGGGAAATAATGCAATGTTCACCAACATTAATCTGCTCTAAGCTATAGAAAACTACGTCGTCACCAATCCAGCTATAATCACCAATGGTAACTTTCCAGGGGTAGGTAAAGCGAGCGGTAGGTCTAATTAAGACACTTTTACCGATTTTTGCCCCAAATAGCCGTAGTAAGGCACAACGTAGGATATTTAAGGGTTGGGGTGTGAGGGGAAAGGCGATCGCTTGGACAAACCACCAAAGTAAAATGTACCAACCTGGTCTGCCTCGGTCAAACCAGGATTGGTCATATTGGCGTAAGTCAATAAAAGGTTTGTCATTGGTCATTGGTCATTGTTTTTAACTTACTGTTTGGCTAACTTCCTGATTTACAGATGAGGGTTCTGATGGGGAGGACTGGACAACATTTAACTGTCCGCCATATTTGCGTAATTCGTAAAGTTTGACCCCAATTTGATATTCGTATTGACTGAGCAAGCGAGCATAAATATATCCAGGTTTCCCATCCAAAAAACCTAATTGGATCAAGTAAAACAAAATAAACCTAATTATCGGTTTAAATGGCAAATGTACCCAAATTCTTTTGAGAAAGCGTTTGCGTTGGACTGCATCACCAAAGAAATTAGCCCCTATTGTGCCACTATCATTTTTGTTGGTTAGCAAATTATAATAAACACGAGCTTCCCAATTAGAATAACGGTTATGTCTTTCTAACCAATGATAAATATCTCGGAAATCTTCATGGAGCATATCATTTTTGAGATATCCCACATTACCTTGTAAAATCACATGCTCATGAACTTCATTGTCTCCAGTGTTAGGAATATCTTCGGTGTTGAGATTTTCATAACGTCCTTTTTGGTGTTTAAATAATCGCAAATTCCAATCAGGATATTTACCACCATGACGAATCCATGTACCTAAGAAAAATACCCGTCGATTGAGATAATAACCGTCACATTCATCTTTTTTAATTACTTCGGCTATTTCTTCCCATAATTTAGGTGTAATTCTCTCATCACAATCAACAATTAGCACCCATTCATTCCGAAAAGGTAAGTTATCTAATGACCAATTTTTCTTTTTCGGCCAGCTACCATTAAAATAAAATTGTACGACTTTCGCTCCGTAGCTTTCCGCAATTTCTAGACTTTTATCTGTACTTTGAGAATCGACGATAAAAACTTCATCCGCCGGCTGGAGGCTAGTCAAACAGGCATGGAGATTTTTTTCTTCGTTTTTAGCGGGAATTAGTACAGAAACGGGAATTTTTGATAACATAATCAGGCTAATGTTTACTTGTTATTTTCAGGAAATAGCAGCCCTTGGATAGCCACATTTAAGTAACCAATCTGACTGTAGGCATAGACAAGATTATCGAAACGTTCTGCTGGATGAGAAATATATTTTAATGCCTTGTGTAAACCACGTAATAATCTTTCGCTACCCCGGTATATTTGGGAAATACCAGCTTTACCAGTCAGTTGTTCACGATAGCATTCACTAATACCTTGCCACCAACCTCTATTTAAAAACCAGGATGGTTTGAGACGTTCTGGGGCGACATTATGAGCAACTAAAGCGTCGGGAATATATGCGACTTGCCAACCCCGTTGGATAGCAAACTCTGTCATTTGCAGTTCTTCATTGGATAGTAAGTTTTTACCTATCCGCCCTAGTTTGGGGTCAAAACCACCAATTTCTGTTAAGAAACTGCGCCTAATGGAGTAATTTAATCCTCTAGGAGTTAAACCAGGATCTTGAATGTAAACGATATCATCACCCAAATCATACGCTCCCAAATTAGCTGCTAATCCAGTGGATAGCCAAGGGGGTGGTTGAGTATTGGGTGGCCAAATGAGTGTGATTTTTCCGCCAGCGATCGCTAGTTTGGGATTACTTTGATAGGCATCATATAATACTTGCAACCAATGGGGGCTGGCTACAGCATCATCATCTAGATAGGTGATAATCTCTGCCTGAGCAGCTTTTGCCCCTGTATTACGAGCCACTGATAGTCCAATTGTAGGTTCAAAAATATACTTGAGGCGGGAATCACTGGATCTTTGCTCGACTACCTCTTTTGTGCGATCGCTAGAGCCATTATCTACCACCACCACCTCAAAATTAGCAGCAAAAACCTGAGCTAATAAACTGTCAATCGCTGCACCTAAATAGGTATCTCGATTGTGAGTGCAGATGATAGCAGAGATTTGCATATCTAGCATGGGAATCATGATAGTTTTTCATCTGGGATTTTACTGAAAATTCCCACCTATAGCATAGCTTACTGCCGTTAATCTAGACCAGGAATTACCGAGACTCCAGCTAAATTTTCCCAGGAATACTTGGAGCATCTTATGGTTGCTGGATCTGGCTATGTAAAACTACGAGGGTTTGAGCTAAATGCTCTAAACGATTTTCCAGATATTGCTTGCGTCTTAGCATTTGGTTTAAGCGTTGATAGCGGGCGATCGCTACACTGACACCAGGAACTTGCTCCACAGGGCAAGGACGCGACCAAACTTGACCAGAAGCATCTACTCCACATAGCCGATAGCTAGTTATTGACTGCAAAGAAGGCTTATCTCCACTACAAATTTCTTCCACAAAGTCCATCAACTGTTCCACTTCCCCGTGACGTAATTTGGCGGTTGAACCTGGTTCCGGTTCGTGGGGAACAGATTCTAACCAACCATTAACAATTGGCCCTTCTAAATAAATATCTTGAATTTGTTGTAAAATTTTTTGCAATTCTCCTTGCCAAAGGGCGACTATTTCCTGAATCTCCTGCAATAGATTTGTCGCCAACGCCGGGTTAGCCCCATGACGGTGGTTACTGAAACTAGGAGTTTTAAACTTAGGTAGAGTGGGAGCTTTACCACTTTGCTGGGCGGGAAATGTCTGTACAGGGTTAGGGTAATGGGTTTGAGCCTGATCTACATCCACCTCAACCTTCTTACCTTCTTGATCAGCCGTAGTTTCGGTATCATTGGTAGAGTCAGTATTTCTAAAGCTAATCCTAAACGAAAAAGAGCGTTTTTTCCCATCACCCGTTTCTGTACCGGCAGCAGTGCCACGATTTCCCAAATCATGTAAAGTTGCCTCAATACGCTTCAAGCTTGCTTTCATAGAGATAACCTGGGTGGATGCTGTTACTTGTTCAATAATTACTAAAATGAGTTGGAAAAAGGTGAAATATTAACAAACTTTTCTTTATTTTATAAACGGGATCATAACTTATAAAAGTCTTAAGATCATAGTCCAAGTGCTTATGAGTAGAGTTATCTTAGTTACGGGGCCAGCGCGTTCAGGTAAAAGCGAATGGGCCGAGCTTCTGGCAATGGAATCAGGGAAAACAATTGTTTACATAGCTACAGCTAGAGAAAACCCAAATGATCAAGAGTGGCAGCAACGCTTGCAACTGCATCAGCAACGCCGTCCTCCAGACTGGGTAACTCTTGGTGTACCAGTAGAACTAGCTGCCACTTTAGCTGCGGCCAAGCCAAATACTTGTTTACTAATTGATTCCTTGGGAACTTGGGTGGCAAATTTGCTAGAACAAGACGATTTAACTTGGGAAGACACCTTAACAGATTTCCTAGAGACAGTACAGTTAGTCGCTGCTGATATGTTATTTGTGGCAGAAGAAACTGGTTGGGGTGTAGTGCCAGCTTATCCTATGGGGAGAAAATTCCGCGATCGCCTTGGTTCTCTAGTACGGAAATTAGGTGCTATTTGTGAAACCGTTTACTTAGTAACTGGCGGCCATGTTCTCAATTTGAGTGTTTTAGGATCACCGTTACCAGCACCCAAGTCTTAATTCTAAATTAACTATTCACCAGGAAAAATTACTTAATTAAAATCTAGAATTAGGATATGGCAACCAAACAAGAAGTTAAACAATATCTTGCTCACTGGTTTCAACTAGGCAAGAAAGTTATGGTCAACAAGGGGCAAGTAAGTTTCTTACCTCAACCAGTCCTAAGAGACAATGACTATAGTGTAGAGTTTGAGGAATGCTGGCAAAAAATTCTAGCATTAGGAACTCGTGACTGTTATTTAGAAGGCACACAAGAAACTGTAGCTGAACTACTAACTCCCACCTGGGAAATGGTATCCTGTGGACGCTGTGCGATGCCAGTACCTATTAGGAGTATGGGAATGCCAGCTTCAACCTGTCCTTGTTTTTATTTACTTAGCTGGCCAAACACTGAATTACCAGCACCACGCTGTCCAATTGACAATCAAGAACAACTACAAATCATCCGCGATCGTTTATTAGTCAATGCTGCTTCAGCTAATACTAGGAAATAATTAAGAAGAAGAGAGAGACAAAAACAGTATAATTTTATTTAATTAAACCCAAAAATCAAAAATCTGTAGTCAATCATATCACTACAGATTTTTTGTATGTAATTATCCAATAAATCAATTTACAAGTAAGTAATACTAACTTACTAAATTTTTGCTACTTACAGCAGGGAACAGGGAACTCTTAACAGGCTTGAAATTCTCTTAGCATAAGCTTTTGTTCCTAAAATTTGTACCTCATTTCCCTGAAATATGCTGTATAAATCTCTACATCCTCTTTGGCCTTTGTTTCTATAGTGATAACAATTGCCAAGGGAAACGGTTTAAATATAGCAATCCGATCTGAGTTGTGAACTGACTTTTGGAGAGAAGGGAACTCTTAACTCTTAACAGGGAACAGGGAACAGGTAGCGTTCATAAATGATTTAGGATTGCTATAGCAGTCAGAACATACACCAGACAAACTGAATAAAACTCTATATACTTTCTCTCTTCTCTCTACTCTTTCAGACCAATATTTACCTCTAGCTATTTCTGGATATTAGCAAAAACTTTCTTTCTGTAATAGATTCGAGCTAAAATATCATGAATTTTTCGGAAATGTTCATGGCTGAATCTGGTAATTAATTTTGTATAAATTGAGCATGAACTAACCAATTACCTTTGGATATCGTAAGAATCAAGCGAGAGGTTAAACAGCTAACCAAAAAGCTAAATAACTCTCAGCAACCACGAAGATAAAGGAGATATCTATCATGTCTTATCAATTATTTACCGAACTTTCTCCAGAACAACAAGAAATCGTATCTGGTGGTGGTGGTAATAGCATCGCTGATTTAATCAATACCCACTTCAGTCAGTCATTGCAACAATTATACTTTGACGTTAAGTCCACCCCTGGTGGTAGTGCTGTAAGTCAGGTATTTGAGAATCAGCAAATAGATACTTCAGCCAAGAAAGTATTTGCTTTTGGAGATATCCCCAAAGACTTGTTCGGCTACAAAAAATCCTCTGAAAAGAAACACTAACTGATTTTAAATGAACTGATGTTCATTAACAGCGTGTAGCTAAAAACGACTCTGTTGGGTTTCTGGTGTGAATGTAGCACAGCTATACAGAAATCATGTGTTTGTGTAAGCTGAGAGCCTTGATCTTGTTTATTGATTAATGTTTCTGATCACCATCAATACAGCAGAGCCGTAAAAGCCGACATAATCGTTCTTTGAAATCAGGTCAACTGGCAACTGAGATGGGAAGTTGAATAAAAAACTATTGTTCTTTATTCAACTACCAACACCTTGCTGCCTACTATTCCCACAGCAACAAATCAGCGATCGCTTATTAAGCGACATTTCCTTCACTAAGGCTAGGAAATAATTAAGAAGGCGATCGATCAAAATTCTAAAGAATGTTGTTTGATTAAACTCACCAGTTAAAAATCTGTAGTCAACTCATATCGCTACAGATTTTTTCACTTAATAAATCATGACAGTATCCAACTTACAACTATAGTGTTCCTACATTTTTTTCCGATTACATTGTCTCAACCACACATTCACAACTCAGATAGGACTTCTATAAGCAAGTAGCTTCCATGCACTGAATACGAGAGAAAGCATGAGACAACCCATATAGTTCCTACCTTATGTCTAATTACAAAAAGCAATATTAATCTCGCTCCACTTATTCAAAATAGCAAAATAATTCTATCTGTCAAATAGAGTTGAGCCAAATTGTCATGTATTTTTCGGAAATACTCATGACCTAACTTGGTAATCAACTTTGCATAAATTGAGAATGA
The DNA here is from genome assembly GCA_035298905.1 of Nostocaceae cyanobacterium. Taxonomy (GTDB): domain Bacteria; phylum Cyanobacteriota; class Cyanobacteriia; order Cyanobacteriales; family Nostocaceae; genus DATGXB01. The sequence continues at coordinate 6,420 of DATGXQ010000110.1, forward strand.
ATTAGCCAGGTAATTCAGGATATTGTGTTACTCAAGCGAGAAGTTAAACAGCTAACAGCAAAGCCAAATAACCTCTAGCCAAAATCAAGATCAAGGAGAATCCTATCATGTCTCATCAATTATTCGCAGAACTAACCCTAGAACAACAAGAAATCGTATCTGGTGGTAAGACTATTGATAAAATTTGGACTAATTATAAGGAAGTATGGGAATACTTAGACTTTAACGTGTATTCCACCAAAGAAGGTAGTTTTGTTAATCAGAAATTTGTTGCTCAACAAATAGATACCTCAGCTAAGAAATTCTTTAAGTTTGAACCCGATTTTCTCAAGTCTGAAGATGCATCTAAAGCTTATTAAAAAAGCTCATTAGATGAGTAGATTTAGGCAATTTATTCCCAAAATGAATTGCCTAAATGAGATTTCAATAATAGCCAACTTATCTCATTTTACATAACCGATATTTATTAACGGTGTGTGTACAAACTGGTGGGATAAATCAAAATCTGGCTTTATCTGTCATGAAAGTGTTGTCATGTATCTTTCGTAAAAATCATGACTAAATTTAAACTTGACAGAAATTGAAAATGAATTAGCCAATTAATTCAAGATATCGTATTAATCAATCAAAGAGTTACGCAGTTAACTGAAAAACTAGATAACTCTTGACAACCATCAATATCAAGGAGAACTATATCATGTCTCATCAATTGTTTGCAGAACTAACTATAGAACAACAAGAAATTATCTCTGGTGGTAAGACTGTTGATATCATTAAAACCCAGTATAAACAATCATCAGAAGAGTTATACTTCGATGTATGTTCCACCAAGTATGGTAGCTTTGTCAAGCAGCAATTTGTTGGTAATCAAATCGATACCTCAGCTAAGAAATTATTTAAGTTTGAGCCTGATTTGCTCAAATCCAACTCTTGATTTATCTTTTCTTAGATAAGTAGATTTAGGCAATTTATTCTCAAGGTGAATTGCCTAAATCAAATTTGAACAATAGCTATTTTATCTCATTTTACATAACCAATATTCATTAACGGTGTGTAGTACGAACTGGCATGAAAATCTAAATCTAGCTTTATTTGTCTTCGATCTAAAGTTAATTATTAGTGGAAATAAGGAGTTTGTTTAAAAATTTTTGTGTTCATATTATTCCTTGAAATGCTGATAATTATTTGATTATCTAATCGAAGAAAATAAGTTTACTCACTTCTTTACAAGCTAAATTGATTATGACGTTCAAGAAATAGTATTATGTCCGAAACTAGAGAATCAAATAACTCAGAACTATTTACAGAATTGTCAGAAATAGAGCAAGAAAAAGCATCTGGTGGATTGTTTTTTATAATGCAGAAAACTGCGATTACCACTTTTGCAATTAACAGAATTAATTTTGTTAGTGATTCTGGTGAAACTATTAGCTCTGTACAACAAACTGGATATAGCTACTCACAATTAAATGCAGGATTTACAATGACTCCATTCTGGGGAAATCAAAGTAGTAGTAACCACAGAAAAGCAAACTGGATTTTTTTTAAAATATAGTCTAGTATTATTTTATCGTCATACTTATTTTCATTAGGAAGAACGCCTATGATTAATGGAAAAATATCCTTGCTTCTTAACACCAAACTTAAATATTCTCAAAATTATAGATGAGAAATAATCAAGTTGAATAATTTCTTAATTTTCTGCTGCCAATAGGTGCTTTACCGATGAGATACCAATTTGTTAAACAGCATAATGCCGAAGATTGTGGAGCAGCTTGTCTAGCGACAATTGCCAAATATTATGGACATAACTTCACTCTTAATCGCATCCGAGAAGTTGTAGGAACAGGACAATTTGGCACAACTTTATTAGGTTTAAAGCGGGGTGCAGAAACACTAGGTTTTAAAACTCGTCCCGTGAAAACTTCACCAGAACTATTAGATAGAATGAATGAAGCACCTTTACCAGCAATTATTCACTGGAAAGGTAATCATTGGGTAGTTTTATATGGGAAAAAAGGTAAGAAATTCTTGATTGCTGATCCAGCAGTTGGCGTGCGTTATCTGTCTAAAAAAGATTTAGTAGAAAGTTGGACAGATTGGTTAATATTATTATTAGAACCAGATCCCATCCGCTTTTTCACTCAAAAAGATGATAAAATTGGCGGCTTTTGGCGTTTCTTTAAACGAGTTTGGATTTATCGTAATATTTTAGCCCAAGCCTTGCCAATAAATTTTGTCTTAGGCTTTCTATCTTTAGCTTCCCCTTTCTTGTTGCAAATTCTTACTGATGATGTTCTAGTTAGAGGCGATACACAATTACTCACTACTGTAGCTATTTCTGTAGCAGTAATGAATCTCGTTTCTAATAGTCTTTCATTTGTACAGTCCCATCTAATAGCTCACTTTGCTCAACGCCTAAAATTAGGATTAGTATTAGAATTTGGTCGGCAAATTTTGCACCTACCATTAAGCTATTATGAAACTCGGCGCAGTGGTGAAATTATCAGCCGCTTACAAGATATCGCACAGATTAATCAGTTAGTTGCTCAAGTCGTGGTTAGTTTACCTAGCCAATCATTTATTGCTTTAATTTCGCTAGGCTTAATGATTTTTTATAGCTGGAAGATGACTACATTAGCTTTATTTATTTCTGTAGTCATGACCTTATCCACTATTATATTTCAGCCGACTTTACGCCAAAAAACTCGTGAACTTTTAGTCACAGAAGCAGAAACACAAGGTGTATTAGTAGAAACATTTAAAGGCGCATTAACTCTGAAAACAACTACAGCAGCACCGCAATTTTCCGAAGAATTAGATAATCGGTTTGGTCGTCTTGCTGCTTTGACATTCCGCACAATCCAAATTGGTATTATTAATAATATATTTTCCGGTTTTGTAGCTTCTATCGGCGGTGTTGCTTTACTCTGGTTTGGCGGTAATATGGTAATTAACCCGGAGGAAAATATCAGCATTGGACAGCTACTAGCTTTCAATTCTATGAATAGTAATTTTCTAGGTTTTATTGGCAGTATTATTGGTTTTGTAGATGAATATACTCATGCAAGAACTGCGATACAACGGCTGACAGAAGTTATTGATACTACACCAGAAAATAATGAAAGTGGCAACAAACCCTTTGCTAAAATTCATAAAGATGCTGATATTATTTGCACTAATTTGAATTTCCATTATGCTGGTAGAATTGATTTATTAGAGAATTTTTCGTTAACAATTCCTGGTGGAAAAGTAGTTGCTATTATTGGTAATTCTGGTTGCGGCAAAAGTACCTTAGCTAAACTTATCGCAGGACTATATCCGGTACAATCTGGAAATATTCGCATAGGACTTTATAACTTACAAGATTTATCTTTAGAGTGTTTACGTCAGCAGGTAGCACTTGTTCCCCAAGATGCTCATTTTTGGAGTCGTTCAATTGTAGAAAACTTCCGTTTAGGAGCGCCTCAGATTACGTTTGAGCAGATTGTTAGAGCTTGTCAAATTACTGATGCTGATGATTTTATTAGTAAGTTACCAGAAAAATATCAAACTGTTTTAGGAGAATTTGGAGCTAATCTTTCTGGTGGTCAAAGGCAAAGATTAGCAATAGCTAGAGCTATTGTTACAGATCCACCGATTCTAATTTTAGATGAATCTACAAGTGGATTAGATCCGGTGAGCGAAACACAAGTTTTAGAGCAATTATTTAAGCACCGTCAAGGGAAAACTACTATTTTAATCTCTCATCGTCCACAGGTGATTTCTAAAGCTGAATGTGTTATTTTACTAGATAAAGGTAGGTTAAAAATTCAGGGTTCAGTTACAGATTTACTTGCTCAACAGGGAGAGCATTTAAATTTTTTAATCCCCTAATTATTACTGGAAAAAGTCATGCTATACACTCATCAAGAAAAACTTGTTTCCTCAGTTCAGGATGATCAACATCTCCCACCTATTAGTCATTGGACATCTTTATTAGGTATGGTTATTGTGGGGACTGTTGGTACAGGAATCGTTTTATCTTCATGGGTAAAATATAATGTTACAGTAAAGACAACTGCTACTGTCCGCCCAATAGGTGAGACAAAATTTGTACAATCAGAATTAGAAGGAACTGTAAAAAGTATTTTAGTTAAAGAAAATGAGAAAATTAAATTAGGAGATGTAATAGCTTATTTAGATACGGAACAATTACAAATAAAAAAGAACCAATTACAGGAACTTATCCAACAAAATAAATTACAATCAATACAAATTACTGCTCAAATTCAGACTTTAAATAATCAAATCCTGGCTGAAAAAAAAGTAATAGAACGAACAGTAGCTTCTGCACAAGCTGATTTATTACGCAACCAAAGAGATTATCAACAACAGCAAGTTACAACTCAAAATGAGTTATTAACAGCACAGGCAAACTTACAGCAAGCACGAGCAGATTTGCTCAAGGCTAAAGCAAGTTTAGATTTTGCGGAGGTCGATCGCGATCGCTTCCAAGAACTGGCACAAGTTGGAGCAGTTAGCAAGCGAGAATTAGAACAGAAAAAATTGGTTGTTCAGCAAGCAAAATTAACACTCGAAGCTGAAGAAAAATCCGTAGAAATAGCTCAATTTAAAGTTATGTCGGCTAGAGC
>DATGXQ010000111.1:0-9629 GCA_035298905.1 Nostocaceae cyanobacterium
TATTCAGAATACAGAATCCAGAATTCAGCATTCAAGAGACTTTTACAGTCAAGCTGAATTATTCTCAAGAAATATTACTACTATCTATTCCTGATTGGATCAGCATTCTGACTTCTGACTCCTGACTCCTGAATTCTTACGTTTTTGCTTCCTATCGCTGGAAATTAACTTTGATAGTATCTGGGATAATTTCCCATTAGTTTGTCAACAGTCAGGGGTAAAGCAAAACCCTGGATTAAGCAGTTTTAGTTGGGTTTACCGTACCTGCTTTCTCATTTGGAATAAAATTTACAAAACTTGGAGTGGCTACTTTCCCTCTCCTGGAGTTTACTTGTTCACCATTGCTGGAGAATCAAGCCTTTGTGAATGTTTCAACAACTTCTTTTTATATCATCAGCCAGAGTCTTTTGTCCTGTTACTTCGGCTGGTCGCTGATTGTAGAGAATGCCTCCCGACACCATTGAGGTTATATATTCAAACTAGCACTTTGTGCTTACCAAAACTGGTTCTGTTGACTTTCCTTTAAAATCCTTTGCATAGCTTGACAATTACTGATGCCTAAATTTGTGAATTGAAATATATTGTGTCTTTCTTTGGTTTTTAGCATGATTGTTGTAAATAACTTGAATAAAAAACGCTGTTGGCTATATAATGGTGGTTTGATCCCATATGCAAAAGCTCATCAATGGCAGCGATCGCTGCTGACAGAACGCATCAACAACCAAGATTTAGAAGATGTACTAATTTTGTTAGAACATCCACCTGTTTACACTTTGGGACAAGGTGCAAATCCAGAATTTATTAAATTTAATATTGACAAAAGTGATTATGATGTGTATCGAGTTGAGCGCGGTGGTGAAGTAACCTATCACTGTCCCGGTCAATTGGTAGGTTATCCGATTTTAAATTTGCACCGTTATTGTCAAGATTTACATTGGTATTTACGCCAATTAGAAGAAGTGTTAATTCTTTTTTTGAAAAGTTACGGTTTACAAGGAGAAAGGCTGGAGGGTTTGACTGGTGTGTGGTTAGAAGGACGGAAAGTAGCAGCGATCGGCATTAAAGTTAGTCGTTGGATTACTATGCACGGCTTTGCTTTAAATGTGTGTCCAGAAATGGAAGGCTTTGCGCGGATTGTTCCTTGTGGAATCGCTGATAAACCCGTAGCGAGTTTAACTGAATGGATACCTGATCTTACCTGCGATCAAGCCCGTCTTGGGGTTGCAGAGTGCTTTGCTCAAGTGTTTGGAGTAGAATTAGTTGAGTGTCAAATAGATTCGGAACTCTTGACGGGGAAGTGATAACTGAGAAATAACTCTTACCCCATACATCGCAAATTTACGCTATTTTCAAGAAATTTTGTTGGAAAATATGATCTAGGTCACTTTTTGATTTGAGTCATCCTATTAAAATATCCTCGTTTATTAGTGTTAATGTTCACTGTTGCAGCAGTCTATCAAAAACGTGCGTGTGGATCACTCAAATCATCTTCGGCTAAATGTTCCCTCATCTAATTCCCTGAAAGAACGCGACTGGGAAGCTTTAGAGGAACTCTTTGAGAGGGATGACTCTGATGAAATTGAAGCTGATATCAAAACTAATTTACTGTTACTTTCCCCTGAACCATTCTGGGAGGATAATCGGTTTGAATTTCTCGGTGATTACATCTAATTAGTGGTTTGTAATAAAAATAACAAAGAGGTATAACAAGAATATATCAACCTAACGTTACTATCACGATAACCACTAAACTATAGCCATAACTTGTTTCTAGCTGATTTCACTACTGATTTCTTTTAATACATGAAGAAATAGGAGACTGATTTTTCACATTTCATTGAGGATTGCTATATATTGGGCTGTTCTCAGGTAAATTGTATATTTTCAGAGAACAGCACAGAGAGGGGGAAAAGGTGAAATTTACTTGGAGGCGCTGGTGTCTGGTTGTAGTTTTAAGCTGTTTGTTATTAGCTGGTTGCGTTATCAATCCTTCTGGGGTGAAAACTCTCAAAGTAGCAACAGAACCGAGTTTTCCGCCTTTTGAGTTTCAGGAAAATGGGGAAAACTTAACAGGGTTTTCTATAGATTTGATGCAAGCGATCGCCTCTGCTGGTAATTTTCAGGTAGACTTTCAGAGTTTACCCTTTGATGGGATTATTCCCGCTTTACAAGCCAAAACCATCGATGCGGCTATTAGTTCAATCACCATTACGGAAGAAAGGGCTAAAACCATAGCTTTTTCCCGTCCCTATTTTAAGGCAGGATTAGCGATCGCTATTCGTAGCAATAACCAAGATATCACTGATTTAGCCAGTCTAAAAAATAAAAAAATTGCTGTTCAAATTGGCACGACAGGCGCAGCAAAAGCTAAAACTATACCAGGGGCGCAAATTCGCAGTTTTGATTCTGCACCTTTAGCCTTACAAGAATTATTAAATGGCAATGTAGATGCAGTTATTAATGATGCACCTGTAACATTATATGCTATTAATTCAGGCAATTTACAAGAACTTAAAGTCATTCAACAATTACTGACAGAAGAGTATTATGGCATCGCTACCCCTAAAAATTCACCTAATTTGATTTTAATTAATCAAAGTTTAAGTAAGATTCTAGAAAATGGGACTTATCAACAAATTTATCAAAAATGGTTTAAATCTCAACCGCCTCAGCTACCAGAAAAAGTTACTAATGTCAATGTAAATAACTCTACTGGTGGATTTTCATTAAGTGTAATTTTCCAGGCTTTACCAACTTTATTAACTGGTGTTATAGTCACATTACAATTAACAATTTTATCTGTATTTCTAGGCTTAATTGGCGGTTCTTTAATTGGGATTGTTCGTCTTTCTCAGATTATACCTCTCAGGTGGTTAGCCCGTGCTTATATTGATTTTTTCCGGGGTACACCTTTATTAGTCCAAATTTTTATGATTTACTTTGGACTACCAGCAATTATCCAAGAATTGGGTTTTAATTTTAGTTTTAATCGCCTGGTAGCGGCGGTAATTGCTTTAAGTTTAAATAGTGCTGCTTATATTGCCGAAATTGTCCGCGCTGGGATTCAATCAATTGAAATTGGACAAACAGAAGCAGCTAAATCATTAGGTTTAAATTCTCTACAGACAATGCAGTTAGTAATTTTTCCTCAAGCTTTCCGGCGGATGATTCCCCCATTAGGAAATGAGTTTATTAGTTTGTTAAAAGATACAAGTTTAGTGGCGGTAATCGGTTTTGAAGAATTATTCCGCAAAGGACAATTAATTGTCTCAGAAAATTATCGGGCTTTTGAAATTTATGCGGCTGTAGCTGTGGTTTATTTATGTTTAACTTTGCTTTCTTCTCAAGCTTTTAGTCGTTTAGAATTGTGGATGAATCAGGGGAGAATTAAAAATTAAAAATTAAAAATTAAAAAACTACCAGAATTAACAGCATTTTTTACTCCTGACAGTTAAATTTTGGAATTGGAATTATTGTCCAATCCAAAATCTAAAATATAGTAATCAGGTTTGATTTCTGAATTTATTTCTGTGGGTAGGGAACAGGGAACAGGGAACAGGGAACAGGAAAGAAGGGTTTCAGTATGTACTGAGTCTTGTTCAATAATCAAATAGGAGTTCTATATAACATCTAAGATTCTTTGGATTTAGCTAATTTACGGTATTCCCAAGGATCAACAAATTTTTTATCATTCCAAATGCCGATTTTTTGTTTTTGTGCTTCGGCTTCTACTTGCTGAACTAAATCTTTACTGGGACATTTATTTAAGTAGGGACGATAAACTTTAGCTAATCCTTCTTGTAACAAAACTTGTTGAATAAAAGTGCCATTATTTAAACGCACTTCGGCCACCTTTCTACCATAGCGATCGCTATCTACAACTGTCAACTGGACGCGATTGCCTCCCTGATTTACCAACTCCTGTACTTTAGCTTGTGCTTTTTCACCCCAGCCAAACTGATTCACATCTTTAGCCAGTTTACTGCTTCTTTCCTTTTTAGAGTGGGGTACTTCCGGTGCATCCACACAAGCAAAGCGCACTGTCAACTTTTGCCCGCTAGTATCTCTTAATACTAAAGTATCACCATCGCTTACTCGTTCAACCATATCACCTTTAGGGGGAAAGAGGCGATCGCATCCAAACAAACCTAAACCAATAACTGTTACACTTACCCCAATCAGAATTTGTTTAATTAATTTACTCATCTCAACTAACCTAATTACCTAGCCAAAATAATATAGAGGTTGATGACCTAAAAATAGTATGGAAAAATTCAAAACTTTAATGCGAGTTCGTCATTATGAAATGGACGCACTCGGACATGTCAACAATGCAGTTTACCAGAATTACCTGGAACAAGCAGCGATCGAACACTCAGAACACCTCGGTTTAACCTTCGACATCTATCGAGAATTAGGTGGTGTTTTCGTGATGCGACGAGTAGAAATTGATTATTTACGCCCAGCAGTAGCAGGTGATACCCTAGAAGTGACGACTTGGTTAAAAGAAATTCGCGGTACTCGCGCCTTGAGACGTTACGAAATTCGCAAACATCAACAAGAAGATGTATTAGTTACCGCCGAAGCATTATGGGTGTGGGTAGAAACTAAAACCATGCGTCCTCGTCCCATCCCCAACCTGATGTTAGATAAATTCTCACCCGCCCATATTCCCACCTAAAAACCTCCGCGTACCTCTGCGCTTACCTTTGCGTACCTCTGCGTTTAAAAACATGCCTAACATCCGTAAACTCCTCAACCAAATAGCCGCCCAAGAAAACCAACTCACCTCCAATCAATTTCTTGCCCCTTGCGTGAGAGGCGGAAAAGTACGGACTAGAGTAGCAGGAATCATCTACACTTTCACTCCAGAACCCCGCAATTTTGAAGGCTGGGGCATTTTTCAACCCGAAAACAAAAAAACTGCCAGACTTGCAGAAGAAGCGAATTTACCGCAAATTGGGGCTTATTTACAAAAACTTCCAGCTTTACGTCTGCGACTTGCCCATAAATTACAGAGAAATACCTGGTTAGCTTACCCCATCAATGAAGGGGATATGAAGCAACGTTGCGGTAAAGTGCAACCAGTTTCTGTACATTTAGTGAGTGATGGGGCGAGATTTGAGCCAATAATTGCCCGTACTGACGGTATGGCTTGGTGGTTTGATGAAATCGATCGCCGCGCTGATCCGTTGATTACTGCCCAATTGAACACCCATTTTCAACAAATTACACCACCTGAAAATATCCAATTTTCCGGCATTACTCCAGAAATGCGGACGGTTTACAATATAGCCGGACAACAAGCAAAAGAGTTTATTACTTGGCAGCAGCAAAAGAAAGATGAAGCCAGATTAAAGCAAGCTTTACAAATGGGAGGAGGTGAATTACAAACATATCGCGATCGCCCTGATTCTTGGCTAGTAGAATGGATAACTACGGATGGTACACAGCACACCAGCGAAATCTTAAAAAGTGATTTAACAGTAATTAGTGCCGGTATTTGCCTAAGTGGTGAAGATGAAAAATTTGATTTACAATCCTTGGTGGGCGTAGTCGAAGGGCGCGACGAATTTTAAGGAGGCAGGAGGCAATTAACAAGTCAAAAGTCAAAAGTCAAAAGTCGGAAATTGTTTCGCACTAAGCATCCTGAATGAATCAACTAAGCTGTTATAACGGCTAATTAGTTACAATGGGTTACAAGTAAATGAAGTACAAACTAAAACTCAAAACTCTCGACCATACGCGGCTTTTACTCCTGACTCCTGAATTATTCTGTAGTAATTTTGAATTTTGAATTTTGAATTTTGAATTTATCAAATGTCCATTTTTTTCCATGAACAATTACACCGCACTCCTGCACTGTTAAACAAATTGCGAGATTTTCCGGTAACGATTTGCGGTGCTGGTGCTTTAGGTGCAAACATTACTGAAAACTTAGCCCGTAGTGGTTTTGGGAAATTGCGGGTAATCGATCGCGATCGCATTGAGGAACGCAACTTATCCACCCAACCCTACTACCGTTCTGATGTTGGGGCATATAAAGCCAAAATTCTCACCAATAGCCTTTATCGGGCTTTAGGGGTGGCTGTAGATGGACGAAATCAAGAACTGACCACCAACAATGCCAAACAATTACTAGAAGGCAGTAGCTTAGTTTTAGACACCTTTGATAACAGCACCAGTCGTCAAGCAGTATTTGATTATTGCCAAGTTGCCCAAATTCCCTGTTTACACGTTGGTTTAGCCAGCGACTATGCAGAAATTATCTGGAACCCAGTTTATCGTGTCCCGTCCCCAGTCAATGATGATGTCTGCGACTACCCCCTAGCGCGTAATTTAGTCATCTTAACGGTAGCCGTAGCTTGTGAAGTGGTTGTTAACTTCGTCGCTTCTGGACAACAGCAAAGTTTTACAGTGACATTAGCTGATTTTGCGATTAGGCCGTTTAGTGTGTAAAGTTGATACAGAAGTAATTCGTGGTTGGCAGATAGCTGGAAAAATAATCTTGAAATCTCAAATTTGCTAGCAATAGCGACTGCAATCCACAGATTATGCCACTAAATCAAGATGCCCAAGTCAAGACTATGGAACCAATGCAGGAACAACAGCGACGCGCCGCAGCGCAAGAATTTCAAGAATCTTTAGTACAATTAGAGGGGATTCTGCAAACAGACACAACTGAAGAAGAAGTTACACCAAAACTTCACAATCGTCATAACGGTAACGGGAAAATCAGTAATAATGCGGAGATAATTGATCTGGCGGCATTGGAAGATGCAGTAGCAGATATTGAACAATATTTGGCACAAAAAACAAAACAAATATAAAACTTATCAACTATAAATCTTCTGCCGTTGGGCTTCATACAACATTAAAGCTGCGGCGATCGCCACATTCAAGGACTCCACACCCGGACTCAGGGGAATTTTCACCTGTTTGTCAGCCATCGCTGCTAAATCCGGTGATAAACCAGCACCCTCATTACCTAATAAAATTAAACTGGGTTTTTGCCAATCTATCTCCCAATAGGTTAAAGTAGCACTGGGTAATGTAGCTATCACTTGCATTCCCGCTTGTTGACTTTGCCGGACTGTGGCTTGTAAATCCGTACTTACCCCCATATTTAAGCGAAACCACTGCCCCGCCGAAGCACGTAAGACCTTGGGATTATCTACATCTACACTATTTTCACTTAACCATAAACCCGATGCTCCAGCCGCCGCCGCAGTGCGAATAATTGTTCCTAAATTACCAGGATCTTGGATTGTTTCTAAAGCTAAAATTAACCCAGTGGATGGTAATTGTGTATGGCGATCGCTTCTTCTAGCCATAGCCACTACCCCATCAGGGTTTACCGTAGTAGCCATTGCTGCTAAAACTTCCTCACTGACAACCTCAGCGCGATCGCATCTACCACACACTAGCTGCCATAACTCAAAATGGGCATTCTGCCATTGGGGAGTACAACACACAGCAGCTAAAGGATAATTTACTGTACAAGCTTCCTCAAGTAAGTGCGTCCCTTCCAACAAAAACAACTGCTGCCTATGCCGCTCCTTAGTGGAATGCAGCTTACGGATTTGCTTAACTAAAGGATTCTGTAAACTGGTCAACATAAAACTAATAAACCGTGCTGTAATGACCTATTGAGCGACTACAGCACCGATCACTCAAATGCGGAACCCGGGACTTGAACCCGGAAGCCTTGCGGCACTAGAACCTGAATCTAGCGCGTCTGCCAATTCCGCCAGTTCCGCTAACTAACGTTTAATCCACAATTTCTAATTATTGCATCAAGATTTGAATTTGTCAAGAAGATAAAAAAATGGGACAGGGGAAGGGGGAAGAGACGCGGGGACATGGGGACACGGGGACAGAAAAGATTTTAGATTTTAGATTTTGAATGGAACAATCTAAAATCCACAATCGCAAATCCAAAATTGAATATTCTCCCCGCACCGTGTCTCCCCTCACCGCATCACCCCTCGACCTGTCCTCCCCTCACCGCGTCACCCCTCGACCTGTCCTCCCCTCCCCGCGTCTCCCTTCACCAAATCCACCAAATGGCAGAGAAAACGACTACTGTTTAGTAGATGAATGTCAATTAAATATGTTTATTCTGTCAAACCACAATTTTCCGGCTTGAAGGTAGAAGAGTGTCAATGTAGAATCGAAACCAACTTCAAACCTTTAGGATTACGTATTTTTTTGGAGGTAGGCTTATCAATTCTTCTAGCAGCTTACCAGATGTCAAAACTCCGGTTGAAGCAGACTCCTCAGTCTTGCAAATTTGGGGTGGGCATCCTTTGCGGGGTCATGTAAGCATTAGCGGGGCTAAAAATTCAGCACTGGTGATAATGGCTGGTGCATTGCTATGTTCTGGGGATTGTCGGATTCGGAATGTGCCGTTGTTAGCGGATGTAGAGCGCATGGGGCAGGTTTTGGCTGCTCTTGGGGTCAGTGTCAGCAGACAAGGGGATATTCTCGATATTAACGCCAGCAACATCACCACTTCTAAGGCTCCCTATGAACTAGTTACCCAACTGCGAGCTAGTTTTTTTGCGATCGGTTCAATTCTAGCCCGATTGGGAGTAGCGCAAATGCCCTTACCAGGCGGTTGTGCTATTGGTGCTAGACCAGTTGATTTGCATGTCCGGGGACTGCAAGCAATGGGGGCAGAAGTACAAATTGAGCATGGCATTTGTAATGCCTATGTTCCGGGTAGCAATGGAAGGTTAACAGGGGCAAGAATTTATCTGGATACTCCCAGCGTCGGGGCAACAGAAACTTTAATGATGGCTGCTACCCTAGCCGATGGGGAAACTATCATTGAAAATGCTGCCAGAGAACCAGAAGTAGTGGATTTAGCTAACTTCTGTAATGCTATGGGAGCTAAAATTCAAGGTGCGGGAACTAGTACGATCGCTATTGTGGGTGTAGATAAATTACACTCCGTCGATTATTCTATAATTCCCGATCGCATTGAAACAGGAACATTTCTTGTTGCTGGGGCAATCACTCGTTCTGAATTTACCCTATCACCTGTAGCACCTGACCATTTAATCCCAGTTATCGCCAAATTGCGTGATATTGGTGTACCGATTATTGAAGAAGCACCAGACTGTTTACGCATTCTCCCAGCCGAAAGCTTAAAGGCCACAGACATAGACACCTTGCCTCATCCTGGGTTTCCCACGGATATGCAAGCACCATTTATGGCACTGCTGACCTTAGCAGAAGGTGACAGTATCATTAATGAATCTGTGTTTGAAAACCGCTTGCGTCATGCTTCTGAACTTAATCGCTTGGGGGCAGACATTCGGGTTAAAGGTAACACTGCCTTTGTCCGGGGAGTGCCAATTTTATCCGGCGCACCAGTATTAGGCACAGATTTAAGGGCTTGCGCTGCCTTAGTTATAGCTGGCCTAGCCGCCGAAGGAAAAACCACTATTCAAGGATTACGCCATCTCGATCGCGGCTACGATCAACTAGACTTAAAGTTGCAAAAACTAGGAGCAAAAATTCTGCGTGTCAGCGAAGCACAAGCAGATGCAACATCACCTACTAACAACTCTCATCCTCCAGCTTCGCTGTCAACTTAATAGTAAGGTGGGCAATGCCCACCC
>DATGXQ010000112.1:0-3665 GCA_035298905.1 Nostocaceae cyanobacterium
TTAAGCGTAAATTTCCCTATTCGTCAGACCAAAATGCAGGGTTTTTAAACCCCTCCTAGTAAAAACTTTGCACTTTTTGAGCTTCAAAAACTCTGTAATCCTTATCTGTGCTTGTTTCCACGTTTTTTCATCTGTCCCTACTTAATTTGTTTAGTTACACACCAGCTTCAAGAGAAATGTAGATTAGCTACTTTTTAACTGTATATTTACGGGAATATGAATTTGCATCTCTGTTCCTTCCATTGGTGAAGAAATACACTCTAAATGCCACCCGTGACTGTTAATAATTTGATAGCTTACCCACAGTCCTAAACCTATACCCTGACCAATTGGTTTAGTAGTAAAGAAAGGGTCAAACATTTTTTGTTGTATCTGTTCAGTCATGCCACAACCATTATCAATGATGCGAATGATGATTTGATTACTATTAATGCTTTCAGTACGAATAGTAATTTTTCCTTGATAATCTTCTCCTGAAGAAAGACTAGTTTTAGCTAACTGGTGTATGGCATCAATCGCATTATTGAGAACATTCATAAATACTTGATTAACTTGTTTGGGATAACATTCAACTGGTGGTAGTTTAGCGTATTCTTTGATTATCTGAATCTGTCGATACTCCTCACTACCTTGCAAGCTACTGCGTAAGATCATCAAGGTACTGTCAATTCCTTCATGGATATCAACTTTTTTTATCCCCGCTTCATCTACTCTGGAGAAGTTTCGCAATAATGAGACTATTTTTTGTAGCCTGGTTGCCCCTTTTTTAATCGATTCTAATAATCTTGGTAAATCTGCTTGAATAAAATCAAGGTCAATTTCTTGACTGTAAGCTTTAATTTGAGGAATCGCCGGATAATGGTTTTCTTGATAAAGTTTGATCAAATTTAAGAGATTTTCAGTATATTCATTAGCGACAGCACTGTTACCGTAAATAAAGTTAATAGGATTATTAATCTCATGGGCAATTCCGGCTACTAATTGCCCCAAGGAAGACATTTTTTCAGTTTGAATTAGTTGTGCTTGTGTAGTTGCTAATTGCTGGAGAGTTACTTCTAATTGTTTTGCTTGTTCTTGATATTTAGCAGCAGTGGCTAAAGATTCATTCATTGCTTGATTTAAGGCTTCTTTTGCTGTTAACAATTCCTGTTCAGCTAATTTACGTTCATTAATTTCTGCTTGCAATTGTTTATTAGCGGCTTCTAATTGTGTGGGACTTGGCAAAGCTAGGATTTGAGGAATAATAGGAAATAATAAAATGGCGGTAGAAATGGAGATCAGAGCGGTAATAGCTTTTAAAAATCCGAAGAACCAATAATCAGCGTGCCACAGTGTCCAGATTGCTGCGATGTGGCTTGTACCACAGGCAAGTATAAAAGCAATAAATAGATATGCTATCCATTTGAATGGAATATGTCCCCGCTTAGAAACGAAATAAATTAGGGTGATGGGAATTGAGTAATAAGCCAGCGCAATGAGAGAATCGGAGATGATATGTAACCACAGTAAGCTAGGTTTCCACAGGAAACAATAGCCATGTGGCATAAATGAATCGTTGGCAAAAACCGTATTGTGTAATTCCAGCATCTAACTTTTTCGTGTGTATGTTTTTTGTTGCACAACATCATGCAAAATAAATCATGCGAAAATAATACACACTATCAACTCGATTGTCCTGATGCTTAGTGCAGTAATTCCTCAACTTGATGCTGACTCCACAAGGTTTTGTATATTCCTGACTGTTGTAAAAGTTCTCCGTGAGTACCGCTCTCAGCTATTTGGCCTTTGTCTAAAACCAAGATCCGATCAGCTGTTGCGGCAGCAGACAGTTGATGAGTAATGAAAATTACTGTTTTCTTTTGGATACCAGTACTGAGGTTGGTTAAGATTTGTGTAGCGGTTTGATTATCCACACTTGAGAGGGCATCATCTAAAATCAAGACTGGGGCATCAACTAACATGGCTCTAGCTATGGCTGTACGTTGTCGCTGTCCACCAGAAAGAGTAATGCCCCGTTCACCGACGATGGTTTCATATTGTTGGGGAAAGTTCAGAATTTCTGAGTGAATTTGGGCATATTTGGCGACGGCTTCTACTTGTTCTTGTTCGCTGACAGGATCACCATAGCGGATATTATTTTTAACAGTGGTACTGAATAAAAAACTATCTTGAGGGACGTAAGCGATCGCACTGCGTAAATCATTTAAAGCAATCTTGGTAATGTCCACTCCATCTAAAAATAACTGTCCTGGCTCTATCTCTAACAAGTGGGGTAAGGCATTAGCTAAGGTGGATTTTCCTGAACCAATGGGGCCGACTACTGCTACTACTTCCCCTGGTTGAATGGTGAAATTAATTTGTTTGAGAGCTTTGGTGTTAGCACCGGGATAGGTGTAACTGAAATTTTTAGCGGTGATTTCCCCTCTAACTTGCTCTATAGGTAGGCGAATAGTATCTTGTGTATCTTGAATTTTCGGTTGCACACGGAGAATAGATTCTAAGCGATCGATACTCACTTCACCCCGTTGATAGGCAGTAATAGTAAAACCTAACAAAGCCGTGGGAAAGACTAAACGCTCAACATAGAGCAGCAAGGCAATAAAATCACCTACAGCCAGCGTACCAGCAGAGATGCGGTTAGTTCCCAACCAAATAATAATTAGGGCGCTCAGGTTTGCTAACCCACCAATCAGGGGAAATAGGGTATTACGACTTTTAGCTAATTTCAGGTTAGCTGCTAAGAGTTGCTGGTTCTTTTGGCTAAAGGCTCGGCGCTCGTTGGCTTCTTGGGCATAGATTTTAATCAGAGCAATACCGCTCATATCCTCTTGAATTAGACTGCTCATATCCGAGAGTTTTTCTTGGACTTGGAGTTGTTCTTGACGGAGGCGATCGCTAAACAAATGTACTAAGAAAAACATGAGTGGATAGACTGCTAAAGCAGCTAAGGTCAGGTCTACACTCAGTGCCAACATTACAGGTAATGTCAAAGCATAGGCAAAAATAGTATTAGCAGAACTCAAGATCACAAAACCCACCAACCGCTTGACATTTTCCACATCACTAGTAGCCCGACTAATCAAATCACCAGGGCTATTACTAGCAAAATAAGCTGGTTCTAGTTTGAGTAAATGCTCAAAAATATGTTGTTTGAGTTCTAACTCTACTTGACGACCTACACCAAAAATCCAGATGCGAGAAGCCATCCGGATCAGCCACATAGCTGAACTCAAAAGAATAATGATGACTGCATAATTGATAATTTCCTGCATACTGAATTTGCCAGAGAGTTTGTCTACCCCAGAGCGAATCAGCAGAGGAATATAAACGCCTAAACAATTAACAAACAACAAAGCCAGAATCCCCATAGTAGTTTTTTTCCAATGGGGACGTAAATAACTCCCAAGTACAACTAATCTTCTAGATTTTGCCATGCCATTAACTTTATAATCTTTTAATTTTAACTTAGGAAAGAGCGTGGGGTGATGGGGTGATGGGGTGATGGGGTGATGGGGTGATGGGGAGGAAAGGGAGGAAAGGGAGGAAAGGGGGAAAGGGGGGAAAGGGGAGAATGAAGAGAGGGGAGAAATAAGAGTCTTTTTCTGTCCCCGCGTCCCCGCGTCCCCGTGTCCCCGCGTCCCCGTGTCTGCTCTGCTCCCCTAGAT
>DATGXQ010000113.1:0-2032 GCA_035298905.1 Nostocaceae cyanobacterium
ATTACCGAGTCCCAAGTCTGCTTGGGACTCGGTACTTTTTACTCTTTTCTCACTTCTCACTTCTCCCCTCTCCCCTCTCCTTGCGGAGACGCTACGCGAACACCGTGTCTCCCTTCTCCGCGTCTCCCTTCTCCGCGTCTCCCCTCCCCGCGTCTCCCCTCTCCCTCATCTTTTTTATGACCAAAAACCCCCGTCAATTAGCTTTTATTGCCCTGAAAGATGTACACAAAGGGGCTTTTGTTGATGTAGCTTTAGACCGAGTTTTAAAACAATTTAAACTACCTGATCATGACCGGCGTTTAATTACAGAATTGGTTTATGGCAGTGTGCGAAGACAGCGTACTTTAGATGCTTTAATTGATCAATTAGCCACTAAAGGTTCTCAAGAACAACCAAAAGATTTACGGACTATTCTCCATTTGGGTTTTTATCAATTGCGTTATCAAGAACGCATCCCGGCTTCAGCTGCTGTTAATACTACTGTCCAACTAGCTAAAGAAAATGGTTTTCCTGGTTTATCTGGCTTTGTAAATGGTTTATTACGTCAATATATCCGCATTGCTGAACAATCACCAGACCCTTTACAATTGCCAGAAAATCAAGTAGAACGTTTGGGAATTTTGCATAGCTTCCCTAATTGGATCATTGAAGTTTGGTTAGCACAATTAGGTTTTACAGAAACAGAAAAACTCTGTGAATGGATGAACCAAACTCCGACAATTGATTTAAGAATTAATCCTTTACAAATTTCTTTAGAAGAAGTGGAATCGGCTTTTAAATTAGCCGGGGTTTTGGTGCGGAGAATCCCTAATTTACCTCAAGGTTTAAGATTGATTGGTAATACCGGGCCGATTAAAGATTTACCTGGTTTTAGTGCTGGTTGGTGGACTATTCAAGATAGTAGCGCTCAATTAGTTGGTCATTTACTTGACCCTCAACCGGGAGAAGTGGTGATTGATGCTTGTGCAGCACCAGGGGGAAAAACTACTCATATTGCCGAGTTAATGCAAGATAAAGGGAAAATTTGGGCTTGCGATCGCACTCCTTCCCGATTACGAAAACTCCAAGAAAATGCCCAACGCCTCCAGCTAAAATCTATTCACATCTGTACAGGTGACAGTCGTCAGTTAAACCAATTTAAAAATACTGCTGACCGATTATTATTAGATGCACCTTGTTCCGGTTTAGGTACTCTTCACCGTCATGCTGATGCGCGTTGGCGACAAACACCAGAGTCAGTACAAGAATTAGCCCAATTGCAAAAAGAATTACTATCACATACTGCTACTTTTGTCAAACTAGGTGGTATATTAGTTTATGCTACTTGTACACTGCATCCAGCAGAAAACGAGCAGGTAATTTCCGAATTTTTAGCCACCAATCCTCACTGGCAAATAGAACCTCCCCACCTAGATTTACCTGAACCTGTAAGTAACACATCTGCTGGTTGGTTGAAAGTTTGGCCACATCAACAAGATATGGACGGCTTTTTCATGGTGCGCTTAAGAAAAACCAACAATTCCGCATGATTACCGGAGGTGACTGTAGGATTTGATGAAAGCCAGAATCTACTGGAGGCAAAAATGGCGAAAAACTCCAATGTCAAAAACTTGATTAAAATTCTGATTGGAGCGGCTTGGATTGATGGCAGAATTCAGCCAGAAGAAAGGCAATATCTCCGGGAAATCGCCCAAGTGAAAGGTTTAGCTAATGATCCAGAGATTAAGCCTTGGTTATATGAATTAGTACCAGTACAGCCAAAAGAGTGTTATGAGTGGGTAAAGGAATATTTAGGCGATCGCCCCAGTTTAGAAGACTGTGATAATTTAATCGAAGCTATCAGTGGCTTAATTTATAGTGATGGTGAAGTAGCGATCGAGGAAGCCAGACTACTAACAAAATTACAACAAATCAGCGAGTCAACAGATACTCATCACCCAGCCCACACTACACTGCTAAAACAAATTCAAAAGTTATATCGTCGGTGGGTGGAAGTGCAGAATTAGGCAGGGGGCAGGGGGCAGGGGGCAGG
>DATGXQ010000114.1:0-2910 GCA_035298905.1 Nostocaceae cyanobacterium
CCTGCCCCCCTGCCCCCTGCCCCATGTCCTTTTTTCACTGATTTGCTTTTTCCAAAGGTCTGCCTTTTGGTGTGGGGTAGCGGTAAATATAGCAATCTTAAATGAAACGTGAACAAACCCAATGGCACAAGCCTTGCCTGATAGGGGTGGGGACACGGCATAGCTGAGATTTCTATTTGACAAGAATGTTTCTCATGCCGTGTCCCTACTTTCAATCGTGATTCTCCTCACTGCCTAAGTGCCTATCAGTTCAATAATCAAATAGAAATGCTATATCAGTTGAAATTCTTAGATAGTAAGGGATTGAGTGCAATCAAAATATATTCTTATTAAATTTGCATTTTTGGATTGTTATAAGCCTTGGATAATAGCATTTTTGGGGCTTTTGATGATTTTTGCCATGACTCTACAGACATAGGCTTTCCTGCGACACGGTATCTTTACTGAATTTTTGTCTCCAAAAGAGCGATCGCACTGTTCCCTGTTCCCTGTTCTCTGCTGTAAATGTAAAATGTCCAGTATCAAAATCTTTTTTCTTCTGCTTCCTGGCTGCTTATGACTCAAACCAGTTCTGTCATCCCCCATAAAATCATCGGTGTGGCTGTCATTTGGAATGACCAGAGACAAATTTTAATCGATCGCCGTTTACAAAAAGGCACGATGGGGGGTTTATGGGAATTTCCGGGAGGGAAAATAGAACCTAATGAAACTATTCAAGAATGTATTCAACGGGAAATTTTAGAAGAATTGGGAATAGAAATTACCGTCGGTGAACATTTGATTACTATTGATCATACCTATACCCATTTGCGGGTAACTTTAAAGGTTTATCATTGTCAACATTTAGCAGGTATTCCCCAAGCTTTGGAATGTGAAGAGATACGCTGGGTAAGCCTGGATGAGTTAGACCAATTTAATTTTCCTGAAGCGAATGTACAGATTATTGAGGCTTTAAAAGCATATGCAAAAACTCAATTTCCTGCATAGTCTAAAAGTAAAAAGACATTTCCGGTAATGAATGTAGAAATGTTCCTTGACGTTCATACAAGGGTTTTAGGTCATGTATAGTTAATTTTCGGAGAGGTCTAAAGTATATTCCCAGAGCAGAGAGACAACCTGAAAATTAAAACTCAAATAGCAAGCTGCTTTTACTCCTGTACGCTGTTCAATCCAAAATCTAAAATCTAAAATTCTTCTGACTCCTGCACAGATGTTCCGCCGGAACGTCTCTACTAAATTCTGCTATAAACGCTTACAAGTTATCTAAATCTATGCCTTTGGCTTGTAGTGTTGCTAATAAATCTTGATATTTTTGGCGTTCTTGTTCTAGTTGTAAAAGTGCAGCTTCTTTGGCTAATCTTTCTTGTTCACGAATTTGATTTAATTCCAAAGATGTGAGAAACTTTTCTCCGTTGGGGTAATAAATCTCTAAAGTATCTGGTTTTAATTCAAATTTTATTTCTAATCTGGGACTTGTCCAACTTTCAATTTCTTCTATTTCTTCTAACCAATTTTGACAACGTAAAAAACCAGTCAATTCTATTTGTTCTGGGTCGTAAATATAATATTCTTCTACTCCATAACGTTGGTAGAAAATTATTTTTTTGGACATTTCTTTAGGACGATTACCAGGTGATAAAATTTCAAATACTACTTGTGGAGCGATATTATTTTCTTCCCATTGTTTATATGAACTTCTATCTCCTTTTGGTCTACCAAAAACCACCATGACATCGGGTGCTAGACGGGTTGTCACGCTACCTTCAACGGGATACCAAAATAAATCACCAGCAATAAATACATCTTCTATTGATGCAAATAAAATTTCTAGATTTTCTTTAATTTTGACTAGCCATTGATATTGTTTTGTATTTTCCGCTATTGGTTGTCCATCGCTGTCAGGGTAGATGATTTCTGGTACTGTTTCTGGTTTTAGTTGTTGTACCATAGCTATGCCTCCTAATTTTTGGGAGCTACGCTTATAGCCTTATTTGTAGTTATTAACTATAGCAGTCCGATTTGAGTTGTGAAATTAATTCTGTAGGCAAGGGAACTCTTAACAGGGAACTCTTAACAGGGAAGAGAGAATGAGTTGTACTGTTTTTTTTCAAAAATCAAACCAGATTACTATATTATACCTTCTTATTCAAGAATTATATTGAATTTATATTTTCTGTAGCAATTCTCAATTATTCTTAAATGACCAAATCCCCGATTTTCTAGAAAATTGGGGGTTCTAAATCTTTCTCATGGAGTAAGGTAACAATCTATTAAAGCTATTTAGTTCAGGGACAGTATTTTTTTACAATAAAGCTAAAGAGTTTAATAAAAGGTGTCAGTAAACAAATGGCTAAAACAGTTGCTAATGTCATGACCCCTAATCCGATTGTGGTTTCTCCTGAAACTCCTCTCAAAGAAGCAATTCAGATTCTAGCAGAGAAGAGGATTAGTGGTTTACCTGTGATAGATGCTCAGGGAAAATTGGTAGGGATTATCTCAGAAACTGATTTAATGTGGCAGGAAACTGGTGTTACTCCCCCAGCTTATATCATGTTTTTGGATAGTGTAATTTATTTAAAAAATCCTGCTGCTTATGAGAGAGATTTACATAAGGCTTTGGGACAAACTGTAGGAGAAGTAATGAGCAAAAATCCCATTTCTATCTCTCCTGATAAGCTTTTGAAGGAAGCAGCACAGGTAATGCACGATCGCCATATTAACCGGCTTCCAGTCCTCGACAGCGCAGGTCAGGTAATTGGGATTCTCACACGTGGTGATATTATACGGTCTATGGCATCGGAGTGAGGGGAGAGGGGAGACACGGTGTTCGCGTAGCGTCTCCGCAAGGAGAGGGGAGACAGGGAGAGGGGAGAATAAAGATATTTTCTTTCTCCGCGTCCCCGTGTCCCC
>DATGXQ010000115.1:0-16209 GCA_035298905.1 Nostocaceae cyanobacterium
AGAGATTTCCCAGGAAAAATTACTACAGTTGCTAGAGACGATTATCTTTTATAAGTTTACCAGAATGAGCAGGGAGGAAATACAAGCAATGTTTGGATTAAGTGATGTCAAAAATAGCCGCTTTTATCAAGAAGCTTTTCAGGAAGGTATAGAAGAGGGAAAGCAACAAGAAAGATTAAAAGCGATATCGCAGTTTTTAAAACTTGGTTTAACTCCTGAACAAATAGCATTAGGATTGAGTCTAAGTTTAGAAGAAGTGAAAAGAATTATCGAAAATCAAATTCCTGATTCTTCGGTAAATAATTAGTAATAGATAAGTAGAGCAAGTTTCACTCTCTTTTGAGCAAAGAGGGTGAATTTATTTTTTTAATTTGCTGAAAACAGCATAAAATATAATTTTGATTTCTTGTATTTTAATAGTTGTGAAAACAGACAGCATCTTTTACCGACTCTTTCAAGAATTTCCTAGCATCTTTTTTGAATTGATTGGTTATTCTCCAGAAATAGCGGATAGTTATCAATTCTCATCAGTAGAAGTCAAACAAACGGCTTTTAGAATTGATGGTGTTTTTCTTCCCGAAACAGCAGAAAATTCCATTTATTTTGTAGAAGTGCAATTTCAAACTGATGAAGAACTTTATTCTCGATTAATTTCAGAAATCTGTATTTATTTACGCCAAAATAAACCTGTAAATGATTGGGGTGCGGTGGTGTTATACCCTAGCCGCAGTATAGATGCTGGAAATATCAAACATTATCGAGAATATTTCTCTAGTCAACGTGTCAGATGTATTTATCTGGATGAGTTGGGTGAGATTGGTTCTTTACCTGTGGGTATTGCTACAATTAAGTTAATCATTGAACCGGAAGAAACTGCACTCAATCAAGCTAGGGAACTGATAGAGAGAGTTAAACAGAATGTCAATCTAGAGATTTCCCAGGAAAAATTACTACAGTTGCTAGAGACGATTATCTTTTATAAGTTTACCAGAATGAGCAGGGAGGAAATACAAGCTATGTTTGGATTAAGTGATGTCAAAAATAGCCGTTTTTATCAAGAAGCTTTTCAAGAAGGTAAGCAGGAAGGTAAGCAGGAAGGTATAGAAGAAGGACGACAACAAGAAAGATTAAAAGCGGTAGCACAGTTTTTAAAACTTGGTTTAACTGCTGAACAAATAGCATTAGGATTGAGTCTAAGTTTAGAAGAGGTGAGAAGAATTATGGAAAATCAAACTCCTGATTCTTCTAATTAATAATGATGAGTAGAAATAGTCATTTTTTATTTCCTAATGGCTATTTCTATATAGCAATATTTGTTGTAAGATAGGAAGATTAGATTTTTAATTAGATTTTTAAATAGGTTGGGGAAAATAGGAAAAGTCGGCCGTGGGTAAGGTGTGGTAAAAGTTGTGTTAAATATGTGGCATACCTTACTGGACTTTCTACCAGTAAATCTGTAGTTAAATTTTGTTAAGATTAGATACGACATTGTTACGGCTTATTCCACTATCTGTCCCCTACCTGAGAGAGACTTCATGCTTAGACTTGAACATATTAGTAAAATTTATCCTACAGGCGAAGTTCTCAAAGATATTAACTGGGAAGTTAAAGTAGGCGATCGCATCGGTTTAGTCGGTGTGAATGGTGCGGGAAAATCCACCCAACTGAAAATCATCACTGGGGAGATTGAACCGACAGCCGGCGATATTATCCGCCCTGCAAGCCTACACATAGCTTATCTCAACCAAGAATTTGAAGTCGATCCCACCCGTACCGTTAGAGAAGAATTTTGGACGGTGTTTAAGGAAGCTAACGCGGTACAGTTGGCTTTAACACAGGTACAGCAAGATATGGAAACTGCTACACCTGAAGAACTAGATAAACTAATCAATAAACTCGATCGCTTGCAACGTCAATTTGAAGCTTTGGATGGTTACGGACTAGAAGCACGAATTGGCAAGATTTTACCAGAAATGGGCTTTGAAGTGGAAGATGGCGATCGCTTGGTGAGTGCTTTCTCCGGTGGTTGGCAAATGCGGATGAGTTTGGGTAAAATTCTGCTACAAGAGCCTGATATCTTGCTACTGGACGAACCTACGAACCATTTAGACTTAGAAACCATTGAATGGTTAGAAAATTATTTGAGAAAGCTAACTACTCCAATGGTCATAGTATCCCATGACCGGGAATTTTTAGACCGTTTGTGTACTCAAATTGTGGAAACTGAACGCGGTGTTTCTACTAACTACTTAGGTAATTATTCTGCCTATTTGCAACAAAAAGAAGAAAATCAACTGGCGCAAATGAACGCTTTTGAACGCCAACAAAAAGAATTAGAAAAACAACAGGCGTTTGTAGACCGTTTCCGTGCTAGTGCTACCCGCAGTACCCAAGCTAAAAGCCGCGAAAAGCAATTAGAAAAAATTGAACGCATCGAAGCACCAACAGCAGGAGTAAGAACCTTACATTTTCGCTTCCCACCTGCACCCCGTAGCGGTAGAGAAGTGGTGGAAATTAAGGATTTAACCCATATCTATGGTGAAAAAATTCTGTTTTTAGGGGCTAATCTGTTAATTGAAAGAGGCGATCGTATTGCTTTTCTCGGTCCCAACGGTGCAGGTAAATCTACCTTACTAAAAATGATTATGGGTGTAGAACCACCCACAGAAGGTACTGTTAAACTGGGAGATCACAACGTTATTCCCGGCTATTTTGAACAAAACCAAGCTGAGGCTTTGGATTTAAACAAAACCGTCATGGAAACTATCCATGATGAAGTTCCCGACTGGAAAAACGAAGAAGTAAGGACACTTTTAGGTAAATTCTTATTTAGTGGTGATACCGTATTTAAACCAGTTGGGGCATTAAGTGGAGGCGAAAAAGCACGTTTAGCTTTAGCTAAAATGTTACTGCGTCCAGCAAACTTATTGATATTGGATGAACCTACCAATCACTTAGATATTCCAGCTAAGGAAATGTTGGAAGAAGCCTTACAAAATTATGATGGTACAGCCATTGTAGTTTCGCACGATCGCTATTTTATTTCCCAAGTCGCTAATAAGATTGTAGAAATTAGAGATGGAGAATTTCGAGTTTATTTAGGTGATTATCACTATTACCTGAAAAAAATTGAGGAAGAGAAAGAACAAGCGAGATTAGCAGCGATAGAAGCCGAAAAAGCTGCGAAAAAAGCCGCAAAAGCTGCGAAAGCTTCTGCCAAGCGGAAATAGGTAATATAGTGAAATGGGTGATTGATAGTGATTCTGGCTTTCTCTCACCTATTTTCTAACTATTAGTAAGGCGAAAAATATATGATCCAAACATCTTTAAAACGTCTCACTTTTGAAGAGTTCCTAACCTACGATGATGGTACAGATAATAAATATGAATTAGTTGATGGGGAGTTAGTATTAATTCCACCTGCTGTATGTAAACATGATGATATCGTTAACTTTCTTTACATTGCTTTCTATCTGGAAATTAAACGCCTGGGTTTAGATTGGTTAGTGAAACAAGGAACTATCGGTGTCAGAACAGATATTAATAAATCCCGCATTCCTGATGTTTCTGTAATTAAAGGTGAAGATTGGCGAAAAAATTCTCCGAATGCTCCCGCAATTTTAGAAACTGCTCCATTATTAGTAGTAGAAATTGTCAGCGAAGGTTCTGTAACTACTGATTATCGCCGTAAACGCACTGAATACGCTAATAGAAATATTCCTGAATATTGGATTGTCGATCCAATTAATTCTAAAGTTTCGATATTGTTATTAAATGAGGGATTTTATGATGTGGTGGAATTTGTAGATAATCAAAAAATTGTTTCTCCGACTTTTCCTGAATTAGAATTAACGGTAGGGCAAATATTGAGTGTATAACTTTAAAGTTTATTCCTTAGACTTAGTAAATATTAGGTTTGAATTCCTAAAACCTACTACAATAAATAGCATTTTATTTGAATGCTTAAGTTCTAATCCTACCTTTAAGAGTCAAAAGAAGTTAAAACACAAATTCATCTTCTGCATCTTTGCTAAATCTCCTAAGCAAATAGATTATTTTTGGTATTTTTTTATTAAATAAGTTATTTCAGTAAAATATTGAACTCCAAAAGAAGATTAAATGTGCAGGGGTCTGGGGGGTAATACCCCTCACCTTAATTTTCCCTAAATCAAGAATAAAATAGATTATCTGTAGTTTTAAAGCCAGTATTCAATATGGGGTATATTTTATAAACCTACCCGCACAAAAGCCTATTTACCGATGGTTAAGGGCTGAATGCTGACCAAAAAATAGTAATTACTAGAGATAAAGAGTTAATAAGCAGAAATTAACTTACGGCGGTGGTTAGCAGTGGTATCATTCGGGTATTACAAAAAGTAAAGGGCAATTTTACTATGACCAAAGCACCTGTTGCTCCTGTGGTGCTAGTCATTTTAGATGGATGGGGCTACTGCGAGGAGAAGAGAGGAAACGCCATTTCTGCTGCCAAAACTCCAATTATGGATAGTTTATGGGCAGTCTATCCCCACACCCTCATCCGCACATCAGGAAAAGCCGTAGGGTTGCCAGAAGGTCAAATGGGCAACTCGGAAGTTGGTCATTTGAACATTGGCGCTGGGCGAGTCGTACCCCAAGAACTGGTACGCATCTCAGATGCAGTAGAAGACGGTTCTTTAGCCGCCAACCCAGCACTTGTGAAAATTTGCCAGGAAGTCAGCTCTCGTAATGGCAAGTTGCATCTAGTAGGGCTTTGTTCTGAGGGAGGGGTACATTCGCATATTACCCATCTATTTGGACTACTTGACTTAGCCAAGGATCAGCGACTTTCCCAAGTGTACATTCACGCCATTACTGATGGACGTGATACACCCCCCACGGATGGAATCAAAGCCATCCAACAATTGCAAGACTATGTAGATCGTGTGGGAGTTGGACAAATAGCCACCGTGAGCGGACGCTATTATGCAATGGACCGCGATCGCCGTTGGGATCGAGTCCAACGCGCCTATGATGTAATGACACAGGATGGCGCAGGTAGTGGACTATCGGCGGTTGAAGTTTTGCAAGCCTCCTACGCTGAAGGGGTGACAGATGAATCTGTTCTCCCGGTGAGGATTGCTGCTGGCGCAATAGAACCAGGAGATGGGGTGATATTCTTTAACTTCCGCCCCGATCGCGCTAGACAATTAACTCAAGCTTTTGTAAGTTCCAACTTTAGTGGTTTTGATAGACGACAAATTACACCACTATCCTTTGTCACCTTCACCCAGTACGATCCAGAGTTACCCGTGTCGGTGGCTTTCCAGCCCCAAAACCTGAGTAATATCTTGGGTGAAGTGATAGCTAATCATGGCTTAAAACAGTTTCGCACCGCCGAGACTGAAAAATATGCCCATGTCACCTACTTTTTTAACGGGGGACTAGAAGAACCCTTTGCTGGCGAAGATCGGGAACTGGTGAACAGCCCGATGGTGGCTACCTATGACAAAGAACCAACAATGTCAGCCCAAACAGTAACAGATGTGGCGATCGCTGCCATTGAAAAAGGGGAATATTCCCTGGTAGTGATGAACTATGCTAACCCCGACATGGTAGGGCATACCGGACAAATCGCCGCCACCGTCACAGCCATTGAAACAGTCGATCGATGTTTGGGTCGTCTAGTAGCAGCGATCGGCAAAGTAGGCGGAACAGTATTAATTACCGCCGATCATGGTAACGCCGAATACATGCTAGATGAAGAGGGAAACCCTTGGACGGCGCATACTACCAACCCAGTACCTTTAATTCTTGTCGAAGGGGAGAAAATCAAGATCCCTGGTTACGGGACAAATGTAGAACTTCGTAATGATGGGAAATTAGCTGATATTGCCCCCACCATTCTGGACATTTTACAGCTACCCCAACCCCCAGAGATGACCGGGCGATCGCTCCTCAAAGCCGCAGAATATGAATTACAAGCCCCGCGTACACCCGTACAAGTAGGTTTGTAGAACCAACAGCACTCAGCCGTCAGCATTCAGCTTTATTGCTGGCGGTTGAGCTTTTCGATTGCTAACAGTCCTGAGCGGCTCTAAACTATATCTAGGCTCATTTTTTGGAAAATAGAATTTTTATTAACCATGACAGCTACAGCGATCGTACAAATTATTTGGGCAATTTCTGCCATAGGCTTAATAGTTTTAGTATTGTTTCATAGCCCCAAAGGCGACGGCATCGGTTCCATTGGTGGACAAGCCCAACTATTCAGCAGCACCAAAAGCGCCGAAAACACATTAAATCGCATTACCTGGGCGCTAACAGTCATTTTTATGGGTTTAACAGTCGTTTTAAGTGCTGGTTGGTTGCCTAAATAAGTAGGGAGAACGGGAAATGGGGAAAATCACCCAACACCCAATAATAAAAACCCGAAAAAATCACCTTTTACAGCAAATTATAACAGCCCTGGTATTAGCGATCGGCACAGGGCTGTTTATCATCTTTACCAACTTTCCTGCCGCCACATTAGAATGTAGAGAAATTCCCTGTAAAGCCCCTACAAACCACAGCAAAGAATTAGTTAAAAAATCCCATCCATTACCCCCAACACTCGCCAAATGGCAAGATAAAAGCAATAGCGGCGATTATTTTGAGCAAATCCAGCCGACAAAATCAGGTTATTTAATTTGGTCAAAATTTCCCATCAAAGTGAAAATCGCAACACCCACAGGCATAAATGAGAAACAAGCACAAACTTGGGTAAATAGCGTTTCTCAAGCAGTCCAAGAATGGAATAATTACTTACCCTTAGAAATAGTTGAAAAGTCAGAAATAGCCGATATAACAATTTACCGCAAAGCACCACCACTACAAATCGACCCTAACAATAAAATTCCCCGCGCTCGTTCCGCCTTAACAACCTACGAAATATTCACCAACAATAATACTTTATCTCATCGCTTCACCATCCTATTAAGCCCCACCCAAACCGGAGAATACCTCCCAGCAGCAGCACGTCACGAACTCGGCCACGCATTAGGAATATGGGGTCATAGTCCCCTGCAAACCGACGCTTTATATTTTTCCCAAGTCCGCAAACCTGCCACCATTTCCGCAAGAGACGTGAACACATTAAAAAGAATTTATCAACAACCCACAAACTTAGGATGGTAAAAATTAAAAATTAAAAACTATTAGAAAAAACCCCAAGCGATTATAAATTGAAAGTAGGGACACGGCATTAGAAATATTGTTGTCAAACCGAAATGTGATCTATGCCGTGTCCTCACCCCCATAAGGCCAGGCTTGTAACTTGAGTTTGTTCACATTTCATTTAGGATTGCTACATAGTATTTTATCAACATGGGGAGACTTTCTAAAAATTAAAGCAAGTAATTGTTACCTAAAACTTGTTCTAAAGAATAAGGACACAATTCAAATAAATCAGTTAACTGTGTTTTAGCGAGGACATAATCTAAAGCATGACTATAAATAATGCTAAAATTCTCCTCTAAATCCTTTCGTAAATTAGCCGTTAAATCCTCATTAATTTGATTACGAAAACCAATAATTTCCGCTTGCCAATGATGAGCATTTCTAGGTTTTTCTACATTCCAATGCTGATAAAGTAACAAATGCCTAATAATTTGTTCTAGCAGACTTCTGACCCGTCTTTTCTCGTTTCTTCCCAACTCTTCCAACTCTTCTATTAAATTTTCATAATCAATATCTGCCAACTGTCGAGACTTGAGACATTTAACCGTCTCCTCCAACCATTGCAGATAATTTGATTCATACAACTGTTTTATGTCAACGATTACAGTCATGTTTGGATAATCTAGCTTTAAGCTCTTTTATCTATTATCTCACATTTCATAATCTTTAACTTACCTTTTAAAGCAATTAATTAATTTTTAAGTAATTTCACTGTGAACAAGACATTTAGCCCAATAAAACAACGGTGTTACTAGCAATACTTCATCAAAATAGCCACAACCATGATTCTGTATAGATTTAATATTTTAATACCCTCATTGGTGAGGTCTAACATATTTTCGTTTCTCAAACCTATTACAGTAATGGTTATGGCTACAAAAAGGTTAGTTTTAAAATAAAAGACGCAGAATCATGTATTAATTTTCTGTTTTCACAGATGCATTTTCACAACCTTCTTTTTGAAGTTGATATTCTAAGTCCCAAGCCTTAAATTTCAAGGATACAGGGTTACAACTAGAGATTAATAAAATTGCCATGCTGAGAGCAAAAGTAGTTAACCATATAATAAGTATTACGTTTATTGCTCTTGCAGTACGATTCCTTTTAGAAAGAACATGAGAAGATTTCACCAATAGAGTTTTGTAGTATTTCATAGTTATGACTAAAAATGAACTAAATTTCGATATCAGGGTTAAAATCAACGAGTCTTACTATTTTTATAGTAACAAGTCTTAAAAGTAAAAAATGCGTTCTTCTTGCATTCAATAACATATAAAGCACAACTTGCGATAAATTTGCGCCTTAACACAAATATATAAGCAAAAAATCCTGATCAGAATAAGTTATACTTCTGTAGTTACCATATTCAATTTAACGATCGAGGAATTTATGTCCTATCAATTCTTAATTTATGCTCCTGCTCTAGATCAATACTTCAAAGATCAAAAAAAACGCCTCAGAAAAAAAACTGTAATTATTGGTAATGTAATAACTTTGCTCAATAATAGAGATGAAACAATGCCAATACGTGAGCGTGCTTATTATGAGGCTGTAGAGAATAAAACTACTTTTATAGTAGAAAGAAACTATGCTTTAAAATTAATTACCTTAATGCACATCTATCCACCAGTTAACCCAGAAAAAATTCTTGAATCGCTCGCTCCTCCTAATACAGAGAGATATAAATTACCTTCTGGTAATGCAAATCTTGGTGAAATTGAAATAGTAAGTCAATCAGAAGATAACTTAATCAAAGAAAATTTACATTCACCTGTTAATAAGTACGTAGCTGTTTATGTTGATGATGTACGTTTTTTTCAAAAAGATAAATCTACAGGAAAAACAGTAATAGCTGATGGTAAGTATATTTGTATAACCCCACCTAATAATAAAAATGGAGCTATAGTGCTTCCAGTAGATAAAAATACAGGTGATATTCTTTTAGTGACTCAATACAGACATCCCCAAAGACGCTTTTTAACAGAAGCACCTCGTGGGTTTGCTTCCATTCGAGATAATATTGAAATTGATACAGCAAAAAGAGAATTAGAGGAAGAAACAGCAGCAAAACCACTTCCTATTTATGACTCTCTTGATTATAATCGTGAAGAAATTTATCCGCTAAAAGCACTGTTCACAGATACAGGTAAACTATCAGAACAACCTGCTTATTTTTTAGCATTTGTTGATCGTAAACTACAATTTGAAAAACTTAAACAACGTAATCCAGTAATGGAAGATCCTGTCTGGGTAACTTTACCAAAGTTTTATCAAGCTGTTTACTCTAAAAAGCCTGTTCAATTACTGAAAACAGAATGTGAGTTTGCTTTTTCCTCAGATCAACGTTCTTATTTACGTGGTGGTACTCCTGTTGATCAAGGAGTGCTAGAAGTTTTAGACGCATTTACTACCGTAGTTGCACTTTTAGCATTTCCATATATAGCTAAAGCACTGCGTGGTAAAGTCAATATAGAAGATAAGTGGTTTAATACAGAAACTTACATTAGCGACAATCATTAAAAATACTTTCTCGACTTACTGCATAGTCAGTAAATTATTGTAGGTTGGATTGAACGTTCGCGTAGCGTCCCGCAGGGAAGTGAAACCCAACATTAGCAGGAGATAGCGAAGTGTAGTGTCGGGTTTCGTTCCTCAACCCAACCTACGTTTTAATTGTGTGGAATGTTCAAGTTTATAAGCTAATGAGAAATTAGAAACCGAGAAATAAAGATGAACCCTGTTCACATTATTGTATATGTAACTATTCTAATACTTCTTTGCTTTTTAAGTTATTTTATTTTCGTATCATTGATGATGCGTGGAGTTCATCCTGTTATATGCTCAACGATTGTTTTCTTGATGTGGGTAGTTGTCGCTAGTTTGAGAAGATAGAAATATAGTAAATATTTGAATTTAGTCTTAAAATTTTATAAACGAGTGATATTATGGCTTAGAGTCTTAAAAAAATCAACTATATTAAGAAGTAATAGAAGAAGGATGTACAGGAGTAATTTCATCTTTATAGCGGTTAAAGTCCTCTGTATTAAAAGTGAGAATATGAGTTAACCCATGAACAAGCATTGCAGCAACAAGCCTCGAATCGTGGACATTAACACCTTTTACCTCATAATGTATAACCAGCCTTTCCCACTGCTGATAAATACTTTCTGTATCCAATAGAAGCGAGAAAAAAGATTTTAGTTGTTCAATTTCTTGTTGTGCTTCAACAACAGTATGTCCTAACCCATTTTTATTAGCAGGACGAGTATAAACATTCCAAAATTCTATTAAATTCTGAGGTACTATACACAATCTTTCTCCTTGCTGTCGTAATGTAGAAATAGCATTGACAGCATCACTGTACATAGGGTGATTTGGATCTGAACTACGCAGT
Source organism: Nostocaceae cyanobacterium (assembly GCA_035298905.1). Taxonomy (GTDB): domain Bacteria; phylum Cyanobacteriota; class Cyanobacteriia; order Cyanobacteriales; family Nostocaceae; genus DATGXB01. Next base: position 10,589 of record DATGXQ010000115.1, read on the forward strand.
AAAACGTTTGTGTCTACAAGATAAGCCACTAAATTACCTCATCTTCATATATGCTTTCTCGACTTACTGCATAGTCGGAAAGGGGTAGTACATTGTGGTGGTGACTTGCTGACCATTCACGAAAAGCTTTCACCCATTCATCAGGTGTTGCAGTTTCATAAAAGGGTAGTTCTTGTTGTTTTTTTACTAATTGCTTGAGTAAGTTATCTAAATAGGGTTTAATTTGTTCTGGAGACAAATTGGTTATGTGTGCCAATTTATTAATGATATTCTCCATATCTTCTTGATGCACTTGCAACAAATTCTTTAGATATTCTGAAACGTGAGATTCTTGTTTTTCACTCCGGGAAGTATCTGTATTCATAATTAACTGGGGATAATGGTAGCAAAATTTTGAGGTTATACTAAATATTCTACTCACTAACAATTAAATGTATATATAAATCTCCAGCACTTTCACCATTTAAACCAGTGTTACCCTCACCTGCAATTTTCACATCTTCTCCAGATTGAGAATTAGCAGGAATATTCACTTTCAGAGTTTTAATTACTTTGTTGCGTCCTTCACCAATGCAAACTGGACATACATCTCCTGAACTATCTACACCAGCACCATAACATTCATCACAAAGTTCTAAACGATTAATTTTAATTTCTTTCTCACAGCCAGATAATGCTTCTTCAAAACTAATTTGCAGATTACAACGTAAATCTTCACCTCCCTTTGTGGAATTATTGCTGATTTTTTCATCAAAAATTTCATTAATTAACATTAAAAATATAAAAAGATTAGGAATTTTACTAACTGGTTCAAACCACTCTTGATTTTTATTAAATTTAATCACCAGTGAACCATTGACAATTTTAATACCTTTAATTTCTTCCCAAGCTAATTTTTTATTTCTAATTTTTAAACCATCTTGGTTGATTGTTAAAACTCCAAATGGAATAGATTCACCTCTATCATATCTTTCTCTAGCTATTGGTAATTGATATTGAATGACGTTGGCTCGGATATATTCAAATGCTTCTTGAATATCAGGAAAGTTATTATCTAAAACTAAAGATTTTAACTGATTTTTAGCTAGAATAGTGTATCTGTAGTTAGTTGAGACTTTAATTCCATTGAGTTTGTTGGTTGTAATTTCTTCCCACACTGCTGTAATATCTTCATATCTAATGATTTGAGAGTTTTGATTGCTATAAATAAAACCTTTCTCATAAAGAAATAAGCGTTTATTCTGGTTAAGAATATAAGTAATAAATACTAACAGTGTTCCTAGAACAAATACTCCTATGGTTATAAATACAACTGTATATAAATCAGATGTGCTAGAGCCTAATTTTACTAATGAGATGACAAATGTTAAAGGTATAACTATAGCCATCACGGAAAAGTAATTTTTCCATAAAGGTTCTACTTTGAACTCTTTAACAAATCTTCCCAAATCATTTTTTTCGTCTCTCTGGTCAATATCCATTGATTAAAAAATTCTTAACTCAAAATGATATGTATATAATATCACGTTGTCATAAAAAAATTAGGGCAGGTTTCCCCGTCCTATGTTGTAAATTACTTAATATTACTTAATATTAATTAATATTTAAGTTCCATAAACGAGGGTTGCGGGTTGCTTAGAGAGGATTTGCTGATAAAGTTCTTCTAAACGAGTGATGTTGTCACCAAGGGTATAGCGTTCTAAAACCCGTTTTCTGGCTTTTTGGCCTAACATGTTGGTCATTTCTGGGTGGTCTTGGAATAATGGGAGTAGGGTTTTGAGTTGCGATCGCACAGTTTTTGTATTCAAAACTACACCAGCACCCTTAGATAAAACTTCCCCATCCGCACCCACATCTGTAGCTATACAAGCCAAACCACAGGACATTGCTTCTAATAAGGACAGTGATAAACCTTCTACCAAAGATGGTAAAATAAATACGTCTGCACCCCGTAAAATCTCTATACGTCGTTCTTCACTGGCTATAAATCCTAACCAAATAATCCCATCTTCTGAGCCATAAAATGTCTCTAAAGAAGGCTTTAAAGGTCCATCACCAACAATTAATAACTTACTTTCTGCCCCCATTTGTGACTGTTTCCAAGCCCGCAATAGCGGCTCTACATTCTTTTCTGGTGCAATGCGACCTTGATAAACAAATAATCTTTCTGCACCAAATTCAGCTTTAACTTGAGAAGCACCAGGGGAGTATTTAACAGTATCAACACCATTAGGAATAACAGCAATTCTTTCTTCTCTCACTCCCATGCGTACTAACAATTCACTCTGAATTTGAGAGAAGACAATTACTTTATGATAATTGTCTAAAAACGGTGCATAAAGTTGATAGGCTAAAAGTTGAGTCCCAGAAATTAGCTTTGCTCCTTTACCTGCAAATGGAGTGTGAAAAGTCGCAATTAGAGGTAAATTTAATTCCTCACAAATCTCCGGTAAAACAAAATCTAGGGGAGATAAAGTCAAGGAAGCATGAACTATATCCGGTTGTATTTGTTCTAATGATTCAGTTAAAACTTTAGTTGCTTTTAAAGTAGGAATTGTGTAAACCTGAGACTTATAAATAAAAGGTAAAGTAACCTCTTGGAATTTCGGCCAGTTATCTGGTGCTTCTTCTTCTTGAGCAAAATGCAAGAAACTAACTTGATGTCCCCTATCTAACAATGCATTGGTAATTTCCCGACTGTAGGTGACATTGCCGCAAAACGGAGATTTTTTTCCAATCCAGGCTATACGCATTCTTTGATTAGCTATAAAGTAGAGGAGGTGTGAAGTATATTTTTCTTATTTTCAGCTACTATTATTCTGTTAGACTTACTGGATCTTTTGGTAGATATTGACTTTATTGCACATATTAGTTTAAACAACTTGTCAACAGTAATTTCAACTTTTATATGCAGGTCATATTTATTTGTGTAAGTTGCTATTGATCCAGATTGCTAACAACTTAATTTTGACTCGTATTTTGGTGTTGATTCCCAGCAAGTAGTTAATACTTCTAGCTGGACTAAGTTTAGCACGAAAGCGATCGCTTTCCATCAATAATTGATCATCTGACACCTGATAGCTATTCACGAGAGTTAAACCAAGTGAATATCCCTCCTAAAAGCACAAGTGCTGCTAGTCCTAAAAAGACCACCTTCAAACCGACAAAGGTTTCTGCTACACCTGCTAAGGCTAGGGGAAGAGAAAGGGCAATATTAATCACATTATTTTGCAGACCGAAAACCTTACCCCGCATTTCTGGAGGTGTTTCTGTTTGAATGGCTGTTTGCATGGGGATACCGATCAAAGCACCAAAAATGCCTAATAGGGTGATTAATAGTAAATCTATCCAGAGGTTAGTTGTAAATATAGACAAACCAACCAAGGATGCAGCTACACCAAGATTACCCCAAAGGCTAAGTCGATTATAGGAGAAGCGTTGACCAAATTGACCTAAAATTGTTGCCCCAGCAGCAATACCTACACCACCACAGGCCAGTAAAAATCCAAACTGAGAGGCTTTTAAGTTGGGGATAATTTCTGCCATTCTCACAGCCAGGACTGTTAAAGCAGCAAAGATAGAGAAGAGGATAATTAGTTGTAATAGAGCGTTCCGCACCCGGTAATTTTCTTTGAGGTAGCGTAAACCGTCGCGGAGGTCAGCAAAAACATGGGGAAATTCTGTTTCTGGGGGATGGGGTTTTTCATTGGTTTTGAGTAAGAATAAAATTAACCCAGCGATCGCATAACTACCACCAACCAAAAGTTCCTTACCTAATCCTTGACCATGACCGCCTAGTTGTAACCATACCTGATCCGCAAGAGCTAGTACAGGTTCTCCCACAGCAAACCCCACAATAACCGACCCCATCATCGTTGTTGTATACAGAGAGTTAGCCGAGAGTAAATGCTTTTCTTCCACCACTAAAGGAATAGCCGCTTGTTCTGCGGGAGCAAAAAACTGTGTCAGCGTGGAAACCAAAAATGTCACAGTCAAAATAATTAAAAAACCTACAGGCAAAACTCCCACATTCCTCCAGCTATGAGTTAACCACAACAGGGGAGGAATTGCCAACACCAGGATACCACGCCAAACATTTGACGCTACCAGCACAATTTTCTTTGACCATCTGTCTACAAACACACCAGCCAGAGAGCCAAATAATATTGCTGGAATAGTAAAAGACATCATTAACGCTGATACCCAACCACTGATACTTTGATTGTTCCCTTGAAACTGGGTGTTAATCAAAGCAATCATTAATACCAGGTAAACCTTATCAGCTAGTTGACAAAAAACTTGTCCGCCCCACAAAGCCAAGAAATTAGGGTTTTTCAATACAGGTAAAAAACCTTTATCTTGGGAATTTTCCACAGTTTCTCCTGTATCATTTCCATCTCCAGGAGGTGAAACTGAAGTGCTGTCCTCATGAGCTTTAACCTTACCATTTAGCTGAGTTAAATCCTCAGATTTTAGTTCTAGAGGCTGAGTGACATCAGTAGAAGAAACTTCTGATGACCAACTTTTCTCTTTAGTAATATCCTTGGGAGAAGGTTCTGAGTTCACTTGACTCAGTTTACTGGGAGAACTAGCATTCATTTGTGGGGGCGTTGTTATCTCTGATACCCTATTCTTTTTCTTAGCTTGGCTTGATAGAGGTAGGACTTTTGGTTCCAAATTAGACGATTGCATCATGGTTAGCAGCAAAATAAGAATCGATCAATGTAGCAGAGCGAATAGGGCGACCTAAGTGATACTGAGTATAGTGACGCAAAACCTGTTCAACAGATAACCAGCTATAATTTGTGGCTGCGTCTATTTGCATTATCTCCGGTTGTGACAGATATTGAAGTATCCGCAGTTCTCCAGCATTCAACCGACTAGAAATCGCTGGTAAATCTTGACGATGAACAATAATCTGAGAGTCTGTCGGAGAGTCAGTTTCAGGGGATGATGGGTCTAGAGTGGGTTGATCCCGTTCTTTTCTTAAATTTTCCCATGCCTCCAGGCAAACTGTCCCACCTGCTGAGATACTAAATCCCACTTGCCAGCGAGGATCGGTAAAATTGGGAATCAAAGGGTTTTGAGTCAAGCAACAAACCTCCACTTGTGGCGTTAGTCCGGCTAAAGCTAACAAGTGAAACACCCCTTGCACCAAATGAGCAATAATCTCTATGCCTGTAGATTTAGGTAAAGCTTCCAACCTCTGGAGATATTCATTCAGTAACTCATAAAGCTCTGTTTGGGGTTGGTCGCTTAAAGCTTGACACAGCACAATCTCCGCTAGATATTGACCAGCCGCCAGCTTTACCAAGTCTTTGGATAGACCGGGGTAAGTTTTGATAGTTTGGGCTTGAGTAATTCTATCAAGCGATCGCCCTTGAGAAATCAGTAACTCATTGACCACAAACATCTCAATTCTCCCGCCTAAACTAGAATTGTACTTGCGGGAACTGGGAGCTACTGCCCGAATCAGACCGAACTCTTTTGTCAAAATAGTTACTATCCTGTCTGACTCTCCTAGCACCTGAGTTTTCAGATTAATACCAGTTGCTTTATAAGTTTTAGTCATTAGTCATCAGTCATTAGCCATTAGTTAGTAGTCAGTGGTCAGTGGTCAG